>DATJXN010000067.1 GCA_035500095.1 Candidatus Binataceae bacterium | reverse complement strand
CCCTCGAAATTCACCAGCAGCCGCTCGACGAACCTGACCAACGGCCCGATTTCGAGCATCTTGCGCAGCTCTTCCACGATGCGGTCCACGACCTCGGGACGCTTGAGCCACTCGGCGAGCCTGAGCGCCTGCTCCTCGATGAAGGTCAGGTCGGCGTCGCGCAGCGAGACCCGCTCCAGCCATTGCCCGACCTTGGTGACCAGGTCGTACTCGGTGAGCTTGCGATGAATCATTTCGGGCGTGAGCCACTGGTTTTCCACCGTGTGCCCGATCGCATGAATGATCTTCTCGCGGTTGCGCGGCAGCACGCCGGAATTGGGCAGGTACCACTTGCGCTCGAAGAGCATCTTCAACGCGATGTAGTCGCATAGTCCGCCGACCAGCGAAGCTTCGCCGGCCATGCGAATCACTTCGCCGGCGTGCGCGTTGACGTGTAAATAGACAATCCATCCGACCGCATACAGCAGAACGGAAACGAGCAGTGCAACATCGCCCTTACGCAAGACCAATCCTCGCTTTGTTTCTTTGGCGCAACCTGGAGAGTTGCGGTTAGGGAGACAGAGCCGCTTCTCCGCGGAGATCCGGAACTTCGCGCAGATTTTCCGCGCGGGATTTTCGTGCGGCCCTCGGCCTCGTTATCAAGTCTTCAATGCGGCCGCGAATTCGCTCTTGGCCGATTCCATGAGCTTCGGCTCGGCCAACAGATCGTACGCCGTCAACGCCATCGCCTTGGCCACCCGGACCATCGCCTCGTAGGCGCGCGGCGTGTCGGTATGCAGTGCGAAGCGTTCTTCATGGCAGTTGCCGGTGCCCGGGTCGGCGATGCGGAAGATCGGATGAATTGCCGGCATCGCGTGGCTCACGTCGCCCATATCGGTCGAGCCGGTTGGCATATCCGGTGGTGCGTCGGGCGCCTTGACTCCGAGCGCCCCGCAGTGATGCGCGTACCGATGGGCCATCGCGAGATTGTTGACCATGTTCTTGTAACCGCCGATAACTTCGGACGTAAGCCGCGTGCCGGTGGCCGTCGCGGCCGCCTCGGCGCATCGCAGCACCCGATCGGCGATCTCGTGGGTGTACCCGGTGGTGTGCGCGCGGCACAGAAACTCGCACACCGCCTTCTCCGGGACGATATTTACCGCCTGTCCGCCGTTGGTGATGATGCCGTGAATGCGCGAGCCGTCGCGAAAGTGCAGTCGCGCCGCATCCACGCTCTGGAAGGTCTGGATCACCGCGGCAAGCGCGCTCGCGCCAGCCCACGGCGCCGCCGCCGCGTGGGACGCGCGCCCATGAAACGTCAACCGCAGGTGGCGCGTTGCGAGCGTGGGAAAGGTCGCGTACTCGCCGTCGACCGGATGCGCCATCAGCGCCGCGTCGACGCCCCGGAATGCGCCTTTTTCCAGCAGGATGATCTTGCCGCCGCCGCCTTCCTCGGCCGGCGTGCCGAGAATCAGGACGCGGCCGGGCAATTGCGCGTGCACGGTGGCGAGCCCGGCGAAGGCCGAGAGCGCGGCGGTGCAGATCAGATTGTGGCCGCAGGAGTGGCCGTTAGGCAGCGCGTCATACTCGGCGAGAATGGCTACGGTCGGGCCTGAGCGATCGGCTTTGCCGGTCGCGGCACTGAACGCGGTCTCGAGTCCGGCCGTGCCGCGTTCGACCTCGACTCCGATTTCGCCGAGCGCACCGGCGAGCAGTCCGGCTGCGAAGCGTTCCTCGAATTTCAGCTCGGGACGCGCGTGGATCTTGCGGCCCAGCTCGATCGCGCGGTCCTTGAAACGATCGATCGCCGCGCAGATCTCCTCATGGATAGCCATCGAGAACTCCTTGGAACTTCCTTGAATGCTCGCGCGCGCTAGCCGAAGGCTCGGCGCACGATACGCCTGAGGCATGCTACCAGAGCGCGAGTGCGGCGTTTAGCCGCGCGGGCATCGCATTGATGCCGTCTAGCCACGCGTCGCTTGCTCCGGCGCGACGACCACCGCGACCGCGCATCCGGCGCTGCGCAGGATTTGGTCGACGCGGCTGCCGAAGTACAAGCGCTCCTCGGCCGAACGGAACAGCGCGCCCATCATCAGAAGGTCGAATTGGCCTTCCTTGAGCGTGCGCAGGATCACGCTCTCGGCGTTGACGCCGCTTTCGATCCGGCTGGCGATTTTGAGGTCGAGTTGCCGCGCGAGGCCGTGGATTTCGCCGATCGCCTCCTCGCCTTCGCGGCTGATCGCAGCGCCGCCGGCGAGCGTGCGCAGGTCGAGGATCGAGCGCTGGCGGACGTAGAGCGCGGTGGCTTCGGCCCCGGCCGCCTGCGCGTACAGCATCCCGACCATCGCGCCCAGTCGGGCGAACGACGCCCCGCTCACCGGCAATAGCAGCTTGCGCACCGGCGTCGCGGCGCCGGCGTTGCTCGCGATCACTACCGGCGCGCGCACTGCGACGAACAGCTCGCGCAACACCTCGCCGCCGAGCGCGGCGTGCCCGTGAACCTGCGAGGCGCCGGCGAAAATCGCGTCGTAGCCGCGCTCGCTCTCCTGCACAATCGCTTCGATGATGGACTCGCCGCTGCCGGTGCGATGGTAAACGTTGGCGGCGCCGGCCGCGGTGGCGATTTCCTTGAGCCGCGCGAATTGCGCGCCAAACGCGGAGGCTGCGCCGGCGCCGTTAGAATCGCCGGCTGCGGCGTGGAACATCGTGACGCTGGCGTCTGAGGACTTGCATAGCGTACCCGCCAGATGGGCGGCCAGTTCCGCATGCGGGCCGCCGCCGCTCAGCACCAGCAGCTTGGCCCCCGCGGTGCGAAGCGGCATGCGTGCGAGGATACGGTCGCGCTCCGCACGTTCGGCGTCGCCCGGGCGCCGGCTGGCGCCGCTCAGCGCCCAGGTGAGCAGGGGCGGCGTGATGATCGAGGTGACGACTGCGACCGCGACGATCATGGTATAGGTCGCGGGCGTAAGTACGCCGAGGCTGAGCCCCAAAAGCGCAAGGATGATCTCCATTCCGCCCCGCGCATTCATACCGAAGGCCACCGCCAGCGATTCGCGAAATTCGAGCCCGCCGAGCCTGCCGCCGGCGAACGCGCCCCCGATCTTCGCCGCGCACGCGACCCCGAGCACGATCAGCGGGACAAAGGGGCTCTCGAGCGCGGTGAGGTTGGCCTGCAGGCCCGAATAGGCAAAGAACACGGGCGCCATCAGGCCCATCGTGACCGCTTCGATCTCCGCGCGGTCGCGGGCGCGCACGCGCGGCGCGCGGCTGAGCATCAGTCCGGCAACGAACGCGCCGAACACCGCGTGCAGGCCGATCGCCTGGGTGACGATTGCGCAGGCGAAGGCGACCAGAATCATCGCGCTGAACTTGCCATGCTCGGCCGCGCCCCGATCATCCACCCATCGCACCAGCCACGCTGCTATTCGCACGCCCGCGAAGTAGCAGAACGCGATGAAGGCGCCGGCCTCGGCGAGTACCAGGCCAAACGAGGCCGCGGAGACCGCACGGCCGCTTGCCAGCCCCGCGACCAGTGAGAGGAGGAGCCATCCGGTGGTGTCGTCGATCAAGCCGGCGGCTAGGATCAGCATTCCCAGTTCGCGGCGCATCAGGCCGAGCTCGATCAGGATTTTCGCGATCACCGGCACCGCCGAAATCGCGATCGCCACGCCCATGAAGAGGGCGAAGATGAAGCGTTGGTCAGGCGCGGCGAGGTATTGTGCGGGGAGCGACAGGCCCAGCACTATCCCGCAGATGAACGGAATCACCATCCCGCACACCGATACGCTGGCGGCGGCGCGTCCCTGGCCGCGCAGGATGTCGAGGTCGGTTTCGAGACCGATGTAGAGCAGCAGCAGGATCGCGCCTGTCCAGGCGAAGGCCTCCAGCAGATGAAGCGACATCGGGTCGCCGCCAAAAAGCGCGGAGAACGCGCCGGGCGCGAGGCTGCCCAACACCGAAGGGCCGACGATCACGCCTGCGAGCAGCTCGCCGATGACCGGGGCCTGCCCGAGACGCTTCATCAGATCGCCCATCGTGCGGCTTACGAGCAGCAGCAGGGTAAGCTCGACCAGGAAGCGAAAAATCTGCGCTTCGCTCAAATGAGGCAAGCGATTGCTCCGGGAGAAAAGCGCGCAGCCGGCCCGCGGCGCGCAAATTGGTGACAGCGATCACGCTAACGGCGCGCCGCGCGCGGGTCAACGTCGCAATTGAATCGGGATGTGAAATGTGTCGCGGATTTGCGCGAGCAGCGCGAGCGTTGGAGAAAAATCGCGTTGACGGCGCGCGGCGGTTTGGCGCGTCAAGTCACCGGAGTGAGACCCGGCGGTCTTGTCCAGTTGCGCATTTCCCTCCCCCCAAAGGCGCGGAGGAGAAAACGAGATCGATTCCGGGCGGCGTGCAGCCTTACGGGCGGACGCGGGTCACCGGCTGGTCGGCTATCTCGGAGGGCTTTTCGCCCTTGGCCTCGCGATGCTGCTTGTAGTCGTTCATCGCGGTCATGATTCCGGCGACCGACTTGTTGAACAGCATCTCGCGCTGCCCGGCTGCCCATCGCTGGGAGTACTCGATCTCGGCCACGCTGCCCTGGAACTGCGGCATCACGTGGCGCGCGAAGAGCTCGTACGAGCGAAGCGTCTTTTCGCGCGACGCCCACTCGTGGGCGAGTCCGAGCAACCCGCCGAAGCCGCCGCTCGCCTCCTGGATTTCGCGGATCCGCGCGATCGCGTCGTCGGGAGTGCCGACGATCGCGCCGCCGCGCGCGACCATCCGATCGACCGTCATCTCCTCGCGCGGCTGACCCGGGTATTCCTCGAACTGAATCTTCGCGCCCAGCGTGTCGATGAAGTAGTCCTGAATCCAGGAATTGGCGCCGTCGCGGATGTCGTCGAGCGCCTCTTTTTTAGAGTCCGCCAGATGGATCGGCATCACCATCCGCCAGTTCGCGCGGCTCACGGTTTTGCCGTTCTCGGCCGCCGTCTCCTCGGCCACCGCCCAGCGCTTCGGCAGACCCTCAAGGCCGCCGGTGGCGAAAGCCGCGACCGACAACACGCCGCATCCAAGCTCGCCCGCCGCGACCATTCCCGAGGGCGAAATCGTGTTCGCGACAAAGATCGGCAGATGCGGCTGCTGGTAGGGCTTGATCTGCAGATGAGCGTCGTTCAGGCGGAAGAACGACCCGTCGATCGTGATGCCGCCTTCCTCGGTGAAGAGCCGCATTATGGCCTTGACGCCCTCGACCATCTGGCGGCGCTGCTGGGTCGTGTCGATGCCCAGCATGTGCGCGTCGGCGGAGAGCGCGCCCGGGCCGCATCCGAGCATCACGCGTCCGCGCGTCAGATGGTCGAGCAGGGCGTAGCGGTTCGCGATGTTGAACGGGTTGTGGTAGGGGACGCTGACCACGCCCGAGCCGAGCATGATGCGGCGGGTGCGTCCGGCGGCGGCGGCGATGAAGATATCGGGCGACGAGATGATTTCCCATCCGGAGGAATGATGCTCGCCGATGAAGACCTCGTCGTAGCCGGTGCGATCGAGCCATTCGATAAGTTCCAGGTCGCGCTCGAAGCAGAGCGTGGGGTTTTCGCCGGTGCGATGGAAAGGCGCCATGAATATGCCGAATTTCATCCCGTCCTCCTTGCACCCGGTCCGCCGGGGCTGCCCATAAGGCCTGAAGGCCACCTTACGACGGTGGCTGTTGCGGGGACAATAGGCGAAACTGGAAGCGTCGGGATGCGTCTAATCTGTTGAAGGAAACGACGGCCGGTCGAGGTCATGACTGGCGCGCCGCTCGGCCAGGCGTGCGGTCGAGATGGAGCGGAATCGGGGGCAAACCGAATAAAAACACCCGTCAGAGCGTCCGATCCAATCGCGTCACCTGCCTGCTTGCTCAAGACGCGGGCAAATAGGAAGATCGAGACTATCGAAAGTGCCTGGAGCTAAGGACTTCCTTGTGGCGGTCGCTGAGCTGAGACCGGGGTCGGGAAATTTGTACTCGAGGACACTGGCAATGCTGAGCTTTAAAGGCCGCGCGGGCCGTGGTTGGGCGGCGACAGCAACGGTGGCGATACTCGCGGCCTTGCTGGCTATCGCGGCCGGACCGGCTGCGGCGCAGCAGCACGGGTACGTCCCGCCGTCCCGTCCGCTCAACAACAACCAGGGCGGATCGGTCCTCGAGCTGCCGACCACGCCGAGCAGCCAGCAGGGCGGCACCGGCGCATTGACGATGCCGCAGGTGAGCCCGCAGCCCGGACAGGAGCTGGAACTGCCCTCGCGCGCGCTGCGCAGCCAGACGGGCTATGAGCAGGTGACGGTCACCGTGACCGACCAGAACGGCCGTTACGTCACGGGCCTGCAAAAAGGCGACTTCCGCATCTATGTCGACGGTATTCAGCGGCCGCTCGAATTCCTGCGCCAGGACCTCAACACCCCGGTCTCGATCGGAATCCTGGCGGACACGTCGGGCAGCATGGAGCCCAAGCTGCAGCAGTTGCGCGCCGCGATTTCGCAATTTATCGGCGATCTGAACGAGCAGGACGACGTATTCCTGTTCGCGTTTTCCAACCGTCCGTTCCTGCTCCAGCCGTTCACCACCAATCACTTTCTGGTCAGGAGCAGGCTTGCGCTGCTGCACGCCTACGGACAGACCGCGCTCTTCGACACCATCATGGATGGTCTGATCATGGTCCGGCACGGGCGCTATGACAAAAAGGCGCTGCTGGTGGTGACGGACGGGATGGACAACGCGAGCCAGGCGACGCTGCAACAGGTGGTCGGGCAGGCGCGGCGGATGGGCGTGCTGATCTATTCGATCGGCATCGGCGATCCGAACTCGGGCGGCGGAGTCGGTATCGCGATCGGGCCGTTCATGTTCGGCGGCGACATGGACCGGGTCGATACGCAGACACTTACCGAGTTGTCCAACGAGAGCGGCGCGCGCACCTTCGTGGTGCGCGAGGTCGGCGACGGCGAGGCGCTGCGCCAGGACTGCGCGATGATCAGCAATGAATTGCGCCAGCAGTACACCGCCGGCTTCGTCGCGCCCGACCCCTCGCGTCCCGGCTATCGGAGCCTCAAGGTCGACGTTCCGAACCGTCCGGAACTCTCGGTGCGCGTACGCAAGGGCGTGACGGTGGGCGGCGGCAGCACGGAGTACGCCGGACCCGACGGAGGCCCATAACGGGTCAACGCAGGTCCGATTTACTTTGCAGGGCTCGCGACGAAGACGCTCGCAAAGGGCCCCCGCAATAACTCCAATTCGCAGCTGACAGCCCGGACGGTCCAGACCCGCGATAGCGGGGCTTGCCCTCGCCGTTTGTTAACCGCTATCAGTGGGCGTGATGGAGCAGAGCTTCGAGACTCGGCCGCTGGTGGACCGCGAAATCCTCCGCGCGTTGCAAAAGCGTGAGGACCTGCCCTCGCTGATTCGTCTGGGGATGCAGCTCGGCGCGTTTGTGCTGGCGATGGTGCTGGTGGTTTACGTGTCGTCGTCGCCCGTCACGGCCTTTGCGGCTGCTCTATTGTTGGGCGCGATCTGGACGACACTCTTCGCGCCATTCCACGAATGCGCGCACCTGACCGCGTTCCGTACGCGGCATCTAAATACGATTGGCGCATGGCTCACCGGAATACCGTTCGGGATGTCTCCGACCGTCTATCGGGAGTTTCACTTCGCGCATCATCGTTACACCCAGGACCCTGCGAAGGATCCGGAACTGCTGGGCTCGGCGACTTTCGACGGATGGCCGAACGCGCCGCTTGCCTGGGCGTATATGGTCGCGGGCCTCTGGCTTCTGCGTCTGAAGGTTCGGCTGCTGTTTCGGATTGCGTTCTCCTCGCCCAAAGGCCCGGAATTCGGTGCGCCCTTTGACGATCCGAGCCTGCGCTCGACCTTCGTCTGGGAATCCCGCGCCATTGCCTCCGTATGGACCGCGACGGCTCTGCTGGCGCTGGCAGGAGCGCCCGGAGCCGCATGGATTATTTTCGCGCTGGTCCCCTGTCATATGCTTCAAGCGATCTGGCTGACCGCGGAGCACACGGGCCTCCCTCACGACGGGACCATTCTTAATCGCACGCGGACGACCTACACTTCCGCCCTTGTCAGCTGGTGGCTATGGAACATGAACTACCACGCCGAGCATCACGCCTGGCCGGCGGTTCCATGGCACGCGCTGCCGACGCTCCATCGGCAAATCGCGAGCCATCTGGAGCACGAATCCTGGGGCTACTGGCGCCTGCAACTTGACGTGTTGCACCACAATCAGCTGCCGGACGGCGCTCCGCTGATCGCTTCCGGAAAGTGATGTGACGAGATAGCGATCGGAGACGTTCGCCGGCGCCATCGGCGGCCGCGGGGCTAGTCGTCTTCCTCTTCGGCCGGTGAATCCGCCGCCGGCTTCATCGGGAAAGGCGCGACGAAGGCGCGTCCGATGTCCGGGATGACGTTGAGGAACTTGACCTCCGCGAACTCGCCCGCGACCTGGACGGCGGAGAGCGCGGCGTTATCGACCCGGATACGGCGGAAGTGGCGCAGTTCCAACGCCATGAAATGGCAGAGCACCGTGCGGATGATGTCACCGTGGGAAACGAACAGCACGCGCTGTCCTTCGGCTTCGCCCAGGATGCCCATCACCGCCGCGACGCCGCGCGCCTGCACCTCGACGATATTTTCGCCGCCGGGCGTCGAGCTCAGGATCGGTTCCTCGCGATAGCGGAGGTAATCCGCGTCGACGAGCAGTTCCTCGTAATCCATCCCTTCCCAGCGGCCGTATTGGACCTCGGCGATTTGCGGCTCTTCGCGAATCGGCACGCTGCCCCCGATTCCGGCTGCGATTATCTCGGCCGACTGGCGCGCGCGGACCAGCGGGCTGGTGACGATGAGCGTGGGCTCGAGCGCGCGCACGAACTCGATTGCATTCGAGACCTGCGCGCGGCCATGCGCGTCGAGTTCGACCGGATTGCGGCCCATCACGCGGCCTTCGCGGTTCCACGGCGTTTCGCCATGACGCATCAGCAGCGCCGCGCCGCGTACACCGCCTGGTCGTTTGAGTTTTTCCGCCACGTAGAAGGGCCCCAGTGCCATATTCTCCGCCCGCGCCTCGTCGACAAAATAATTGGCGGGCGCCCCGAAGCGGCACCCGCCAACATTTAACCCGAAGTGAGGTGAGGAAACGAGAGCGTTGAGGCCAGCGAAAACCGGCTCGCCCGATCTCAGCGGCCGGCGGCGGGAGCCGCCTCGGAATGTCCGTTGGCCGCCGCCGCGCTCGCGCTCGGCGCCGCCGCCAGCCCGCAGAAGGCTTCGTAGTCGATAAGCCCGGTCTGCGTAGGATGGTCGCTGCAAACGGGGCAATCCGGATCGCGCTTGATCTTGAGCATCCGGACGTAATCTTTCGACAGCGTGTCGAAGTAAACCATTCTGCCGATCAGCGGCTCGCCCGCGCCCAGGATGAGCTTCATCGCCTCCAGCGCCTCGATCGACCCGATAATTCCCGGCAGCGCGCCCAGCACGCCAGCCTCGGCGCACGAGGGCGCCATGTCCGGCGGCGCCGGCTCCGGATAGAGGCATCGGTAGCACGGGCCGCCCTTGGCCGGATAAAAGACCGTGGCGTTGCCCTCGAAGCGGAAGATCGCGCCGTCAACCAGGGGCTTGCGCGCGAGCACGCAGGCGTCGTTGATCAGGTAGCGCGTGGGAAAGTTGTCGCCGCAATTTACGATGACGTCGTAGTCCTTGATGATGTCCATCACGTTGTCCGACGAAAGCCGGACCTCGTGGCGGATGACCTTGACGCCGGGATTGATCGACTGAATCGACTCCTGCGCCGACTCCGTCTTGAGCATCCCGACCCGGTCGGTCGCATGGATTATCTGGCGCTGCAGGTTGGAGAGGTCGACCACGTCAAAGTCCACCAGTCCCAGCGTGCCGACGCCCGCCGCCGCCAGATAGAGCGCGGAGGACGATCCGAGCGCGCCCGCGCCGAGCAGCAGCACCTTGGCGTCGAGCAGCTTGGCCTGCCCCTTCTCGCCAACCTCCGGAATCACGAAGTGACGCGAGTAGCGGGTAAGCTCATCGGGCGTGAACTGGCGGTCCGCCGTCCACGGCAGGCCACGGTCCTTCCATGCGTTGAAACCGCCCGTCAGGTTGTAGACGTTCTCGTAGCCCATCTCGCGGAGCGAGCGCGACGCCAGAAGCGACCGCGTCCCCGACGCGCACTGCACGATTACCGGCGCCTTATGGTCGGGAACCTTCTCTTCGACCCGCAGCTCGAGGAAGCCGCGGGGAATTCCGACCGCCTGCGGTATATGACCTTGGCGCCATTCGTCGCTCTCGCGAACGTCGAGCAGCACCGTGCCCGGCTTTTCCAGCATCCGGCGCGCCTCGTCGATATCGACCGATTTAATCTGGGAGCGCGCTTCGTCGAGAATATTCTTTGATGTCTTGGCCATAGCTTTGAAACCGCCGACAGGAATTTATCCCTTAGATTACATTATTTGTCATCTATTGTTCCAGACCTGGAACGTAACCATCATTTCGGCCATGTCGAGAGGGCCGTATTCGCCCTGGGCAGAGCGGCGGCCTCAGCCCCCGAGCATCCGGTGCGATTCGAGGATCGAGCGGACGAAATCGAGTACGCGCTGGGCATGGCCCCGGGGCGTGACGTCGTGGAAGGCGCGCGCGATGCGCTGGTCGGCCGCAATGATGAAGGTCGAACGCGCCGCTGTCCCGCCCCGCAGCACGCCGAAGGCGCTCGCCAGCCGGCCGTCGGCATCCGACAGCAGGGTGAAGGGGAAGGCGTGCTTTTCAGCGAATTCACGATGGGATTCGACCGAATCGACGCTGACGCCGACGATCGCGCATTTGAGTGCCGCGAAGGACTCGTCGAGGTCGCGAAATTCCCGGCCTTCGACCGTACATCCGGGCGTATGGTCCGCCGGGTAGAAGTAGACCACGAGGCTTTGGCCGCGGAATTCCGCGAGCCGGCGCTCGTTGCCGTGCTGGTCGCGAAGCGCAATCTCGGCTGCCGCGCCCAGGCCGTCGCCCGGGCGCAGGCCCTCAGTGGACGGCATGGGTCTCGGTCTCGCCGAGTGCGCGCCGGGCGGCAAACTTGATCGCTGCGTTGTCGACATTTACCGAGCACAGCGATCCGCACATGCTGCATACGTTGGAGCCCGCGGCCTCGCTCTCTTCCTTGTAACGGCGCGCCTTGTCCGGGTCCATCGCCATCGCGTACATGCCTTCCCAGTTGAGCGCCTTGCGATAGCGCGACATCTGGTCGTTCCAGACCTTGGCCGCGCGCACGCCCTTGACGAGATCGCCCGAGTGCGCGGCGATACGAGTCGCGATTACGCCTTCGCGCACGTCGTCGATATCGGGCAGGCGCAGATGCTCGGCTGGAGTGACGTAGCAGAGGAAGTCGGTGCCGGCCGCGGACGCGATCGCGCCGCCGATCGCGCCCGTGATGTGGTCATAGCCGGGGGCGACGTCGCAGGTGAGCGGCCCCAGCACGTAGAACGGCGCGCCGCCGCAGACGCGCTTTTCCAGCTGCACGTTGGCCTCTATCTGGTCGAGCGGCACGTGGCCGGGACCTTCGATCATCACCTGCACGCCCTGGTTGCGCGCACGCTCGGTCAGCTCGCCCAGCACCAGCAGTTCGGCGATCTGGCCGCGATCCGTGGCATCGCCGGTCGCGCCGGGCCGCAATCCGTCGCCGAGCGAAATCGTCACGTCATGCTCGCGCAGGATCGCACAGACCTCGTCGAAGTGCTCGTAAAGCGGGTTCTCGCGCCCCGTGCGCTCCATCCAGGCCGCGAGCAGGGCGCCGCCGCGCGACACGATTCCCTCGATACGCTGATGCCGCCGTAGCCGAGCGACGCTCTCGCGCGTCACCCCGCAATGCAGAGTCATGTAGTCGACGCCCTGGCGCGCCTGGCGCTCGATCACTTCGAGAAAGAAAGCGCTCTCGAGCTCCATGATCGAATGGTCGGAGGCGACCTGATAAATCGGCACGGTGCCCAGAATAACGGGGCAGCGCGAGATGAGCTCGACGCGAATCTTGTCGAGGTCGGTGCCGGTCGAAAGGTCCATCACGGAATCTGCGCCGAAGCGCACCGCGGTGTAGAGCTTTTCGACCTCTTCGTCGAGCAGTTGATGGAAGTTCGATGCCCCGATATTGGCGTTGACCTTGGTGCGCAGGCGCTTGCCGATCCCGATCGCGCGGAAGTTGTGATGGACGTTGTGCGGGATAACGGCCTCGCCGCTGGCGACCAGCGCACGAATCTCCTCGGGCGCGAGGCCTTCGTCCTCGGCGACCTCGAGCATCTGCGGGGTGATGATACCTTTGCGCGCGGCTTCAATCTGGGTCATGTCGGCATACCTCGGAAACGGAACATATGACCTTATTTATACTCCATGCGGACGCGGTTCGTCACGGGCGGCACCAAGCGCGCCGCCACCGGGCTATTTGCCGGCCGCGCGATGCCGGTTGAGGGCCGGCAGTTCGGGCATTGTGTCGGCGTGGTCGTCTTTCCAGGCCGCCGGCTGATCGCGCTCGGTGTAGGTCTTGAGCTCGGGGCGCATCGGGTCGTACACCGCGCGCGACTGTTCGTCGTACCACCGGAACATCTCGCGCATGTTGCCCTCGCGCCCTTCGGCGGCGAGCACGCGCGACCGATGCATCAGCAGCTCCTTCGTCTCGATGAAGTCCTTGCGGTCGAAGCCCCAGATGCGCGGATGGACGTAGGTGTCCATCCGGATCGCGTCGCACGGGCAGGCTTCGACGCAGAGCCCGCAGTAGATGCATCGCAGAGTGTCGATCTCGTAGCGCAGCGGAAATTTCTCGACTTCGGGATTGGGATG
>DATJXN010000066.1 GCA_035500095.1 Candidatus Binataceae bacterium | reverse complement strand
GCGCGGCGCCGTTAAGCGGCCGTCCGGTCTCCTTAGCGAGAACGGACGGCCGCTCACTTTGAAAAGTGACCGCGCTTTTTTTCTGGCGCCTGGCAAGACACGGATAACAACCGATGCCGCAAAATCTCGGCTAACACGGTTTGACGATATACACTGGGCCTGTCGCACAAGCGCGATGTAAAGGCGAACGTCTCTCTCAAGGAGGTTTTTTGAAAGAGATGGCTACGGTTAGAAAGGGGAGCGGAACAACTACGCGCCGACGGACCAGGAATGCAGCAAAAGAAGGCGCAGCAGCGATACAGAAATCCAACGCGCTGGACCACACGCGCGCGGCCAATGGCGGATCGAACGGCGAAGTGAACATCGAGAGCATACGGGTGCGCGCCTACGAATTCTTTCTCGCGCGCGGCGGCGCTCACGGCGACGATCTCGCCGATTGGCTGAGCGCCGAGAAGGAATTGCTCGGGGCGCGAAAGGAATGATTTCCTTTCGCAGCCTGGCCTCGCGTTCTGAAACGCGAGCACAAGAGCGCGCGCTGCTCGCGCCGATGAGTGGCGGCCCGGCGCAGCGAGACGATTGAGCGGCGCATGTCCGATCGGAGCGGGCCGGACCCGGTGAGCCGTCCGGGCTCTCCGGACTCGGTGCCGCGGAGTTTCGACCTCGCGGTGCTTTCCGATGCCGGCGACCGGCCCGACAATCAGGATGCTTGCGGCTGCTTCATCGAAGAGCCGCAGGCCGCGGTGTTCGTGGTCGCCGACGGTGTCGGCGGATACGCGGGCGGCGAGGTCGCGAGCCGTATGGCGGTCGAGATCACGCTCGAGGCCTATCGCGAAAGCCCGTGCGAATGGGGCGCGGCGCTCCGGCTCCATCGCGCCGTCCAGCGCGCCAACATCGAGATTCACCAGCGTGCGACCGCGGTGTCCGCGCTGCGCCTGATGGGCACGACGTTGACCGCGGCGGCGGTCGAGAACGGCCGGCTCTGCGCAGCGCACGTGGGCGATTGCCGCGTCTATCTCGCGCGCCGCGGGCGCATCCGGCAGATGACCCGGGACCATACCGTCGTAGCCGAAAGTGTGCGGATGGGCCTGATGAAAGCGGCGGACGCGCGCAATCATTCGGAGCGTTCGATGCTCAGCCGCTCGCTCGGCCGCGAGTTGATCGTGTCGGTGGGCCGCTTCTCGATGCCGCTGCTGCGGGGCGACCGCGTTCTGCTCTGCAGCGACGGGCTCTACAACGTGCTCGAAGAGCGCGAACTCCGGCGCCTGATGCGCGCGGGCGGCGCGGCCGCGACCTGCAGGGCGCTCATCACGGCGGCCAAGGCGCGCGGCAGCGAGGACAATGTAACCGCCGCGGTCTTTGCTATGAACGGCGCAACGCCATTTGAGAAAGGCGCCGGCGGCGCGGGCCTGCTTGCGCGGCTCAGGAGGATTCTTGCGCGGACGGGTTGATTGCGCTCGCGCCCGCTTCGCGCGGCGCCACCGCGGGCGAGCCGGACGCGTTGCGGAGGCCGAAGCAGCGGTGTTAGCGTCCGCGCCCATGTGTTGGGGGGACAGGCTTTGCCAATGATGCGCGAGGTAAGCGCGGGTGAGAAGCTCGACCAGTACGACCTCACCGAACTCATCGCGCGCAGCGGCATGGCGTCGATCTTCAAGGCTCACGATCGTCTGAGTGGCGACACGGTCGCGATCAAGGTTCCTTACCTGCAGTTCGAAAGCGACGTGGTTTTCTACCGCCGCTTCCAACGCGAGGAGGAGATCGGCCGCCGCCTCGACCATCCCAACGTCATCAAGGTGCTGGCCCCGCGGCACCGCAGCCGGATGTACATCGTGATGGAGTACATCGAGGGCGTCTCACTGCGGGCGATCATGCGCGAGCAGCAGCCACTGGCGGCGGAACGCGCGCTCGAATTTGCCCGCCAGATTTGCGAGGCGATGGTTTACATGCACCGCAACGGCATCATTCATCGCGACCTCAAGCCCGAAAACGCGCTGATCACCGCCGACGGCAAGCTCAAGCTGATGGACTTTGGGATCGCGCTCGACGAGTCGGCGCGCCGGCTCACCTGGTCGGGACTCAGGACCACCCTCGGCACACCCGACTACATGGCGCCCGAACAGGTCAGCGGACGCCACGGCGATGCTCGCACGGACGTCTATGCGCTGGGCACGATACTGTTCGAGATGGTCACCGGGAACCTGCCGTTTTCAGGCGACAGCGTTTACGCGATGATGCGGGCGAAGGCGAACGAGGATCCGCAGCCGCCGAGCGCCTTCGTGCCCGAGATCGACCCCCATCTCGAGGAAGTTGTCCTGCACGCGATCGAACGCTCGCCGCGCAACCGCTACCAGAGCACCGCCGAGATGCTCGCGGACCTGAAAGATCCGGCGAACGTGCCGGTCACCGGCCGCGCGAAGCGGCTCCGTCCGCGAAGCCCGCACGTCAAGCGCGTGCGGCGCGCAATTCTGATGGGAATGTTCTTCAGCTCGCTCGCAGCCATTTTTGCTCTGCTGGTGTGGATGGCCAATCATTATCCGGGCGCGCCGCGGGCTCAATCCGGCAACAAGTCACATCTGGATGTCAAATGAGGGCGCGTACCGGGAGGCTTCCTGCGCCGCCCCGGACTGAGGCTTCAAACGAGATCGACTGCTATTCGCACGATCGTTAGATCGCGTTGCGGGCGGAGGTTGTGTCGAGGACGCGCCAGCGCCCGGCGCCCGTCCCCACCGAAGGAGGAGGCTAGACTCCCGCCGGCGCGGAGGTCGCGGACGTGGCGGAACTGAACTCGGGCCTTCCCGCAGCCAGGATAACGCCGAGCAGGCGGTAGACCTCGCGGTTCACGGCCATGCTGGCGTGGCCTCCGCGGACCTCGTAGTTGTCGCCCTCGGGATGGACGCACGCGCGCCAGTCAACAACCTCGTCGGTGCGCGTGTAGAACGAACTGAGTTTCACTCCGCGCGGAAACCGCGAACTGACGGCGACTCCGAAGTGACACTCGCATTGGTCCGTTCCGCATTGCGCTGGACGGTTGTTGAACGCTTGCCACAATGCCTGGAAGCCTCGGATCGCCGGCCGATAGCGCGCGCGCACCGCACTCCACGAGATCTGCGACGGTGATCCGAGCGTCACCACGTGATGCACCCGCGCGGGATATTTGACCGCGAGCGCGCGCGCCAGCACGCCGCCGAGGCTGTGCCCGATTACCACCGCGGGCATTCCGCATTCATCCGTGATTCGCGCGATGCGCCATCCGAGCCGTTCCGACTTTTCGTCGGGACATCCGACGTTCCAGTCGATTCCCGACAGATACGGACGGTAACCGACTCGCGACAACCATCGCGAAAGCACCGAGAGCGACCAATCGCCGGCGAAAAACCCTGGGATCAACAGGACCGGCCGGCCGTCGCCTTTCGGTACGCCGGCGCCATAGAAGATGGGATCACAGACAAGGGCGGATAGATTATGGGCAACGTCGATACAGGACTCGGCCATAGTCGCGTGAAGCGGTTATAACCGCTTACTCCCGAATCTCGTAAAGCGCGCATCTTTCGATTTCGCGTCGCTGGTTCTGCCCGGTCTCATTGGTTCTGGCCCTTCTACACGAAACTTAACACGCCCGTAAAGCCTCAGATGAAAACTTTCTCTCGGGACTCGATCGCCTTGCACCACGGAGAAGCAGGATTGGGGCCATCTCCCTACTAAGAAGGACGTATTTAGGCAGTCGGTTTATTCAGCTTTATGGTTTCGAGGCATCGAGCCCCAATCGTTTACAAAAGGAGGACCGAGATCCCCCTATCGGTGGTTATTCTTAAGGAGCGCCGATCTCGATCCTTCGGAAACGCGATTAAGTTTCACACTTGACCTAATAAACCTTTGACACAACCCCAGAATCTGATAGATTCAGCAGCTCGCAATGAGGTTTTCCTTATGAAATCAGGCGGGGAAGCTCCCGACCTCGACGCTATCGATCTCCAGATCCTGTCAATTCTTCAGGATCACGGGAGAATCGCACACGTCAAGCTCGGCGAGCAGGTGGGGTTGTCGGCGCCTTCGGTCATCGAGCGCGTAAAGAAGCTCGAAGACGGCGGAATCATCCTGGGCTATCACGCGGCGGTGGACGCCAAGCTCCTGGGTAAGGATGTTACCGCCTTCATCGGCGTCTCGATCGCTCATCCGAAGACAATCAGCCTGTTCGAGGAGACCATCGAGCTTATCGACGACGTCCTCGAGTGTCATCACATCACCGGCGAGCACACGCTGCTGCTCAAGATAAAGACCGCAAACACCTCGACGCTCGAGGAGCTCATCCGCGCCATCCGGCTGATCGAGGGCGTGACGCGCACCGAGACGATGGTGGTGCTTTCGACCCATACCGAACGCACGCAGATAACGGTCGCCGCCGAAGAGGCGGGCGACCCGGGAAACGGCCGGCGCCATCGCCATGGCGTGGCCAAAAACGGGTTGGGAGATTCGAAAAGGACGTAGCAATGCATCAACATCGCGGCATTCCCCCCCGCCAGGGCCTCTATGATCCAGCGCACGAGCACGACGCCTGCGGCGTCGGTTTCGTGGTCAACATCAAGGGCGTGCGCTCCCACGATATCCTGCAGAAAGGGCTCCAGGTGCTCGACAACCTGACCCATCGCGGAGCCTGCGGATGCGACCCGCGCACCGGCGATGGCGCCGGCGTGCTGCTGCAGATTCCGCACGAATTTTTCGCACGCGAAGCGGACAAGCTGGGCTTTGCACTGCCGGCGCCGGGCGAGTACGGCGTTGGCCAGGTCTTTCTGCCGCTGGATCCCGAGCGGCGGCAGGCGGCCGAGGCGGTGGTGGAGCGGGTGGTCGCCGAGGAGGGTCAGCGGCTGCTTGGATGGCGGACGGTCCCGGTGGTGGAAAGCGCGTGCGGCGACGTGGCGCGGCTGGGGCTGCCGATGGTGCGCCAGGTATTTATCGCCCGCGGCAACGGCATCGCCGACGCCGAGGCGCTCGAGCGCAAGCTCTACGTCATCCGCAAGGCGATCGCGGGCGCAAGCGGCTCGGTCGGTCTTCAGGAAGGCGAGCTGTTTTACTTCTGCAGCCTTTCGGCGGCGACCGTGATTTACAAAGGCCAGTTGATCTCGACCCAGATTCCGGAGTTCTATCCCGACCTGCGCGACCCCGAAATCAAGACCGCGCTTGCGATGGTCCATCAGAGGTTTTCGACCAATACCTTTCCGAGCTGGGATCGCGCCCATCCGTACCGCTTCCTGTGCCACAACGGCGAAATCAACACGCTGCGGGGCAATATCAACTGGATGGCGGCGCGGCAGGGCCAGTTCGCCTCGCCGCTGTTCGGCGATGACATGGCCAAGCTGCTGCCGATCATCGAGCCGACGGGCAGCGACTCGGCCATGTTCGACAACTGCCTCGAGCTGCTGGTGCGCACCGGGCGCTCGCTGCCGCACGCGGTAATGATGATGATTCCGGAGGCGTGGCAGAACGACGAACTGATGAGCGCGGGCAAGCGCGCGTTCTACGAATACCATTCGAGCCTGATGGAGCCGTGGGACGGACCAGCCTCGATCGCATTCACCGACGGACGGCGCATCGGCGCCGTGCTCGACCGCAACGGGCTCCGGCCGTCGCGCTACCTGGTGACCAAGGACGGGCTGGTCGTGATGGCTTCCGAAGCCGGCGTGCTCGACATCCCGCCCGCGCAGGTCGAGCGCAAGGGCCGCCTGCAGCCGGGCCGCATGTTCTTCATCGATACGGTCGAGGGCCGCATCGTCGAGGACGAGGAGATCAAGGCCTCGATCTCGGCGCGCAAACCGTACCGGCAATGGCTCGACGAAAACCTGACCGATCTCGACGAGCTTCCCGAGCCGCCCAACGCGCCGCCGATCTCGAGCTTCGAGGCAGAGGACCTGCCCAAGCAGCAGCAGGCCTTCGGTTACACGACCGAAGAGCTGAAAATGATCCTGGCGCCGATGGCGGTCAACGGTCAGGAGCCGGTGGGTTCGATGGGCACCGACACGCCGCTCGCGGTGCTGTCGGACAAGTCGCCGCTGCTCTTCAACTACTTCAAACAGCTATTCGCCCAGGTCACCAATCCGCCGATCGATCCGATCCGCGAGGAACTGGTGACCTCCGCCATCACCACGATCGGCTCGGAGCAGAACCTGTTCGAGGAAACGCCGGCGCACTGCCGCCAGCTCAAACTGGCGCGGCCGGTAATCACCAACGTCGAGCTGGAAAAGATCAAGCGCCTCAACAAACCCGGCCTGCGCACGGCTACGCTGTCAACGCTGTACCGCGTCGCCGACGGCGAGGCCGGATTGCGCGGCGCGCTCGAGCGCCTCTGTCGCGGCGCCTCTGAAGCGATCGCCGGCGGCGCAGCGATCCTCGTGCTCTCCGACCGCGGAGTGGACCGCGAGCACGCACCGATACCCAGTTTGCTCGCGACCGGCGCCGTGCATCACCACCTGATCCGCGAAGGCACGCGCACGCGCGCGGGCCTGGTGGTCGAATCGGGCGAGCCGCGCGAGGCGCAACACTTCTGCCTGCTGGTCGGCTATGGCGCGGGCGCGGTCAACCCTTATCTCGCGTACGCCACGATGGCCGAGATGATCGACGATGGCGTCCTCAAGGAGGTCGACGAAGAGGCCGCGGTCGAGCACTTCAACAAGTCGGTGGTGAAGAGCCTGATCAAGGTCGCCTCCAAGATGGGCATCTCGACCGTGCAGAGCTATCGCGGGGCGCAAATTTTCGAGGCCATCGGGCTAAGCCAGGACGTGATCGACCGCTACTTCACCTGGACCGCGTCGCGCGTGGGCGGCGTGGGGCTCGAGGCGATCGCGCGCGAGACCGCCAATCGCCATCACCGCGCCTTCGACATCATGCCCAACCTCGACCATCAGCTCGAAGCGGGCGGGCAATACCAGTGGCGCCGACGCGGCGAGCATCACATGTACAACCCGAACACCATCGCCAAGCTCCAGCACGCGGTGCGCTCGGGCAACTACAAGATGTTCAAGGAGTACACGCGCCTGGTCGACGATCACAGCCGCAACCTGGCGACGCTGCGCAGCCTGCTCAAGTTCAAGTTCGAGCGCCCGCCGGTGCCGATCGAGGAGGTCGAGCCGGCCTCCGCGATCGTCAAGCGCTTCAAGACGGGCGCGATGTCGTTCGGGTCGATCGGCAAGGAGGCGCACGAGAACCTGGCGATCGCGATGAACCGGATCGGCGGCAAGTCCAACACCGGCGAGGGCGGCGAGGACCCGGCGCGTTTCGTGCGCGACCCCAACGGCGATTGGCGGCGCAGCGCAATCAAGCAGGTCGCCTCGGCGCGCTTCGGCGTGACCAGCTGGTACCTGGTCAACGCCGACGAGCTGCAGATCAAGATGGCGCAGGGCGCGAAGCCCGGCGAGGGCGGCCAGCTACCCGGCCACAAGGTCGACGATTTCATCGCCAAAATTCGCTACTCGACGCCCGGCGTCGGCCTCATCTCGCCACCGCCCCATCACGACATCTATTCGATCGAGGACCTGGCGCAGCTCATACACGACCTCAAGAACTCCAACCGCCGCGCGCGCGTCAGCGTCAAGCTGGTAGCCGAAGTCGGCGTCGGGACGGTCGCGGCCGGCGTCGCTAAGGCCAAGGCCGACGTGGTGCTGATCAGCGGACACGACGGCGGCACCGGCGCTTCGCCGCTCACTTCGATCAAGCATGCGGGCGCGCCGTGGGAGCTCGGGCTCGCCGAAACCCAGCAGATCCTGGTGATGAACGGTCTGCGCGGGCGCATCCACGTCGAGACCGACGGCCAGCTCAAGACCGGGCGCGACGTGACGATCGCGGCGCTGCTCGGCGCCGAGGAGTACGGCTTCGCCAGCGCCGCGCTGGTGGCCTCGGGCTGCATCATGATGCGCGTGTGCCATCTCAACACCTGCCCGGTCGGCGTCGCGACGCAGGATCCCGAACTGCGCAAGAAGTTCGAGGGCAAGCCCGAGCACGTGGTGAACCTGATGATGTTCATCGCGGAGGAAATGCGCGAATACATGGCGCAGTTGGGCTTCCGCAGCGTGGCCGAGATGGTCGGGCATGTCGAATGCCTCGACGCCAACGAGGCGATCCAGCACTGGAAGGCGCGCAACATCGACTTAAGCCGCATCCTGCACCGTCCGCCGGTCGGCCCCGACGAGCCGCTGCATTGCGTCGAGAAGCAGGACCACGGCATCGAGCATGCGCTCGATCAGCAGTTGCTCGAGCTCAGCGCGGACGCGCTCGAACATCGCAAGCCGGTCGAGATCAACTTGCCGATCCGCAACGTCAATCGCACCGTCGGCACGATTCTCTCCTCCGAGGTCTCGCGCCGCTTCGGCGAGGACGGTTTGCCGCCCTACACGATCAAGATCAACCTGAAGGGCTCGGCGGGACAGAGCTTCGGCGCATGGCTCGCTCCGGGCGTGGCGCTCCATCTCGAGGGCGACGCCAACGACTACTGCGGCAAAGGGCTTTCCGGCGGCTTCATCACGGTACGGCCGCCGCGCGAGGCCACCTTCACCGCCGAGAACAACATCATCATCGGCAACGTCGCGCTCTACGGCGCAACCGCCGGCGAGGCGTTTTTCTCCGGCGTCGCCGGTGAGCGCTTCGCCGTACGCAACAGCGGAGCGACGGCGGTCGTCGAAGGCGTCGGCGATCACGGATGCGAGTACATGACGCGCGGCACCGTGGTCGTGCTGGGGCGCACCGGGCGCAACTTCGCCGCCGGGATGAGCGGCGGAACCGCCTACGTGCTCGACGAGGACGCGAGCTTCAGCACGCGCTGCAACACCGGAATGGTGGAGTTGGGACCGCTCGACAACGCCGACGAGCGAAAGCGCGTGCATGCGCTGATCGTGCGGCACCATCAATACACCGGAAGCAAACTCGCTGAGCGTATCCTCGCCGATTGGGACGGATACGCCGCGAAGTTCGTCAGGGTGATGCCGACCGAGTACCGCGCGGTGCTGGAGCGCCAGCATCTCGGAACGAGCAACGACATGGCGCGTCTGGCCGCGGTATAGGCGGGCGGCCGCTCAGCGCCTTTAGGGCATCTGGGCAGCGAGAAACGCGGCCGCCAGGGATGAGCGCGGCCGGACGGCGGATTGGAGAAGCGATGGGCAAGATAACGGGATTCATGGAGATCAAGCGCGAAACGCCGGCGCGGCGCCCGGTGAGCGAGCGCTTGCACGACTGGCGCGAATACGATCTCAAGGTGCCCGAGGACAAGTTGCGCGCGCAGGGCGCGCGCTGCATGGATTGCGGCATCCCCTTTTGCCACAAGGGCTGCCCGCTCGGCAATATCATCCCGGACTTTAACGACCTCGTGTATCGCGGGCGCTGGCAGGACGCGATCGAGCGCCTGCATTCGACCAACAATTTCCCCGAATTCACCGGACGCGTCTGCCCCGCGCCCTGCGAAGAGGCGTGCGTCCTCAACATCAACAACGACCCGGTCACGATCAAGCTGATCGAACGGAACATCATCGATCACGCGTGGGCCCAAGGATGGGTCACGCCGCTCCCGCCCGCGCGCAAGACCGGCAAGCGTGTCGCCGTTGTCGGATCGGGACCGTCGGGCCTCGCCTGCGCCCAGCAACTGGCGCGCGCCGGCCATGACGTGACGCTCTACGAGCGCTCCGACCGCGTCGGCGGGCTCCTGATGTACGGGATTCCGGATTTCAAGCTCGAGAAGCGCTTCGTTCATCGGCGGACCGAGCAGATGCGGGCCGAGGGCGTCAATATCGTCACCAACTGCCGCGTCGGCTTCGACATCCATGCCGACGAGCTGCGCGCGCAGAACGACGCGATTGTACTGACGATGGGCGCGACCAAGCCGCGCGACCTTCCGATTCCGGGCCGGGAGTTGAAGGGCGTGCATTTCGCGATGGAATTTCTGCCGCAACAGAACCGCCGCAACGCCGGCGACACCATCGACCCCGCGGTTGCAATCAGCGCCACGGGAAAAAAGGTCGTGATCTTGGGTGGGGGCGACACCGGGTCGGATTGCCTCGGCACTTCGAATCGCCAGGGCGCAAGCCTGGTTTACCAGTACGAGCTGCTGCCGATGCCGCCCGAGCGGCGCACCGCGTCGATGCCGTGGCCGGACTGGCCGATGATCCTGCGGACTTCGACCTCGCACGAGGAAGGCGTGGTGCGCGACTGGAGCATCAACACCAGGCGCTTCATCGGCGAAAACGGCGTGCTCAAGGCGCTTGAAGGGGTCAAGCTCCAGTGGAAGCAGGAAAACGGCCGCATGGTGATGGAAGAAGTGCCGGACAGCAACTTCCTCATCGAGTGCGAGCTGGTGCTGCTCGCGCTGGGCTTCCTGGGGCCGGAGCCGGACGGCATCATCTCGCAGCTCGGACTTAAGCTCGACCCGCGCAGCAACGTGCTCTGCGAAAACTACATGTCGAGCCTGCCGGGAGTATTCGCGGCGGGCGATACGCGGCGCGGACAATCGCTCGTGGTGTGGGCTATTTGGGAAGGCCGCGAGTGTGCGCGCGCGGTCGATACGTGGCTGATGGGCGAGAGCTTCCTGCAAGCGAGCCCCGAGTTATAGGCCGCGGCCCCGGAGGGCGTCGCCAAAGGGCGTCCCGATGATCGCGTATCTCGCTACCAGCGCCTTCGGCCATCTCTACCGTAAGATCGATTGCACCGCGGCCGACGTCGGCGCGCTGCGCAAGGCAATTTACGGCCGTAATGTTTCGATTCCGCTCGGATTGCACAACCTCGAAGAAATCGTGCTCGCCCGGGCCCTCTCGCCGCACGCGATGGCGGCGCAGGTGCGCCTGCTGCTCTCGATCAGCAACTGGCGGGTGCTGCTGAAGCCCTGCGGCCGGCTGCTCGCCGATGACTTGCGCGCGGTCGGCGCGGGCGCGCAGGCGCCGGGCGCGTTTCTGCGCGGCGCGATGCAGAGCGCGGTGACCACCGGAATCTCCGAGATCCTCGAAAGCGACGGCGAGGAGCTGAACGACGATTTCACCGAGGCGCTCGAAGCGGCCCGGCGCGAGCGCGAGACGTTCATCGCAGACCTGGGCGAATTTGTGGCCGAATGGACGGCGCGCTTCGCGCCTCCGCGCGAAAGCGCCACCTTCGAGAAGTATTTCGCGAGCAAGGCGCCTGAGGCGGCGGCCGAGCTCGCCGCGCGCGCCGGCGCCGGCGCGGAGTGCGCCCGATACGGCGGCGAGGCGCTGCTCGCGCTACGGAGCGTCAGGATGTGGGTGGGCGCGGCGATGTCGCTCGCGTGTGCGCTCAGCGCCGAGAACCGCACGATGCGCGCCGAAGAAGCAAACGAGATCGCGCACGCGATAACCGGTGCCGCGGCGGCCGATACGTTCGTCACCGCCGATGCGCGCACGCTCGCGTGGGTCGGCCGCGTCGCGATCGACGAGATGCGCGCGACGGATCTGAAGAGATTCCTGATGGAAACTGCCCGGTCGCAGGCCGATTGACCGCGGCAGCGTCTCCTCAGCGGCGCAGTTCCATCGCGTCCAGCTTCCTGACCAGCCACGGCATCCGGTCATAGCCCCAGAAGATCTCGCCGTCGACAACGAAGGTGGGTACGCCGAAGACGTGGTCCGCGGCGGCCTCGGCGAAGCATCGCTTGAGCCGCGGCTTGGCTTCGCTTTCCTCGTCTTCGATCCAGCGGCGGAAGATCGCGCTGTCGGCTCCGACCTCCTCGAGAATCGCCGCCAGCGCATCGGGATTTTCGACCTCGAGCTCGCTCTTCCAGAAGCGCTGGTACACGCGGTCGGAAAAGGGGCGGAACAGCCCCTGGTCGTCGGCGCAGAAGCCGCCGTAAAAGGCGGGCCGGGCGCTGAAAATCCTCTTGGGCGGATAAATTACCGCGCCGCGCTCGCGCGCCATCCGCCGCGCGTCGAAGTAGAGATAGCGCAGCTTGCGCCGGTCGCGTTCGCTCCGCGTCAGCACGTCGCCGTAAACGCGCCTGATATCGACGCCGTACGGGATGTAGCGCAGGCGCACGTGATGCGAGAGTTCGAGCGCGTAGGCCGGATCCTTGGCTAGATAGGAGACCGGACTCGTGTACGCATAGTAGAATTTTACGTCGACGAGCTTTTGCACTTACCTTTCCCGGTCGCCGCTCTCCTACCGATGGGCTCGGAGAACCCTAAATTCGCGGGAGCAGAATTGTCAACGCCGCGTTAACTCGCGGCACCGGGACGAGGAGAAAGGCCCACTGCGGCATCGCCGCGTTTAGGTTCGCGGCCCGCAAAATTCAAGACAGAGACGATACGTTACCCGGCAAGGAAGCCGCCGGGCGAGAAGCTCTATTTCTCTGTCGCGTGTGCTACGCCCTGGTCGCCGTTGTCAATCGCCAGCACTTGCAGCGCCGTGCCGAGATCAAGTTCGGAGTACTTTCGATTGGCGTAAAGCGTATCGAGACGCTTTACAGCATCTTCGGGCTTCAACTCCAACATCGCCAGTTCATGCGACAATTGACGGATAATTCGGTCGGCGCCCTTCCAATGGAAGAGATTGGCGGCAGTCGTCAGCACGTTGAGTTTGCCGACGCTGACCTGCATCGCGTCGCTGTAGCCGTTGACGTAACCGCTCTTGGCCGACGCGTTCAGCTGATTCCAGTAGGAACCGTTGTGATCGAAATTAGGAGCGGCAAAGACCACCGCACAACTCAGCCCAAAGCCGACCACCACACCCGCGATAAATTTTTTCATCTATGTCCCGTAATCCGGCAAAGGCACCCCACCACAACCACACAACCCCGCCAATTACCTAGCAGATCAGCGGGCGGGATTGAATAGCGATGCACCGGGATGCCATGATTTGCACGCGTTTTGTTGCAGGTGTTTTGTCACTCCCATAGAGCCCGCGACGCGACCCCACCATGACCATTTACGACCAGGTCCTCGACTTTATCCACACACCCGAGCAGGCGCGCTTCGATGCGCTTGCGCTAAACGTCTTTCGCCATCAGTTCGATACCGTTGCGCCGTATCGCCAATATTGCCTGAGCATCGGAGTGCGCCCGGACGGGGTTCGATCAGTGGACCAGGTTCCCTCTCTAAGCACTGCCGGGTTCAAGTACGCCGAACTGACGGACGCGGTTACAGCACCTGACCAAGCCGGCGAGCGCGTCTTTATGACCAGCGGCACAACCGCCGGGCGCGACGAGCGCGGCCGCCATCGGGTGCCCCGTATCGATATTTATCGCGCGTCGGCGCTGGGCCACCTGAGGAAAATGCTTTTCCCCGACGGCGTCCGGATGCGGATGCTCAGCCTCCATCCGACCGCCGACCGGATGCCCGAGTCGTCGCTCGGGCAAATGATTAGCTGGATGATCGAGGAGTTCGGCGTTGGTCCGGCGCTCTGCACGGCCGGCCGCAAGGGGGTCGAAATTGCGCCTGCCCTGGAGTTTCTCGATTCGGCCGAGCTCGCCGGTGAACCGGTCTGTGTGATGGCGACGACGGCGGCGCTGGGCGCGCTGTTCGAAGAGTTGCGGACGCGGCATTCCAGGTATTCGCTCGCACGCGGGTCGCGCCTGATGGACACTGGCGGCGCCAAGGGCCAACGCGTGCCGATTCGACCGCACGAGGTCATCGTCCACTCGGAAGACTTGCTGGGACTCGCCCCGGCGCTCGTGATCAACGAGTACGGTATGACCGAGATGTGCTCCCAGATGTACGACGCAACGCCGTTCAATTCCCGCGAATCGCGCAACCCGAGCGGCGGCGCCTCGTCCGCGGAACGTGGCAAGCTGGGGCCGCCGTGGCTCGCAGTGGCGGCCGTCGATCCAACCAGCCTCACCCGCGTCCCGGATGGTATCCCGGGCCTGCTACGCTTCTTCGATCTGGCCAACGTCGGATCGGTGTCGGCGATTCTGACTGGAGACCTGGGAATCGTAGAGGGAGGGACCGTCAGAGTGCTCGGCCGCGCCGAGGACAGCGAAGCGCGCGGTTGCGCGCTCGGGATCGAGCAATTTTCCGCAACAAGGGACAATTGACCGGTCCAGGATGCGGGCAACGCAAGCGACAATGAATCGTGCGCTAAAAACGACTGGTTCGCCGCATCAGCTCGCGGACCCTTGCCCCATTGAGGAGCAGGAACTCGCCGCTGCAACGTCCGACAAGACCCACAAGAGCCCCGCCGAAATAGCGCTTTCCGCCTCGCGCGTGCGAAGCGCCGCATCCTGTTCTTCGGCGCACGTCGCGGCCGCTCTCGCCAGTACGGTGGAGCGCTGGCGCAATCCCGCATACCCGCACCGCTGCGAAGCGGTATCCCAACTCGCGGCCGCCACCGGCATCACGTCCCCCTCGCTGGAAGAATCGCTCGACGCCCTGTTCGCTCCCGCGACGCGCGACTCGCTCGCTTCGCTCGCGCCGCGGCTTCCACGCACCGATCGGCTCCTCGGATTCATCATGGCGGGCAACGTGCCGGGGGCCGGGATCCACGAGATATGCGCCGCGCTGCTCGCCGGTGCCGGCCTCCTAATCAAGACCGCGAGCACCGAACCGTCCTTCTTCCCGAGTTTCATTCGCACGCTCGCCGAGGTCGATGCCGCGGTTGCCGCCCGCGTGACGGTGATGAACTTCAGCCGCGATGACGAGAGCGCGATGCGCGAGTTGTGGCGCTGCAGCGATGGAGGCGTCGTCGCCTACG
>DATJXN010000065.1 GCA_035500095.1 Candidatus Binataceae bacterium | reverse complement strand
CCGGATCGCATGAACGATCGGTATTCGGGGTCCTTCGACTCGCGCAACGCTCGCTCAGGACGACAGAGGACAGGTGCGGCAGATGAACTTAAGATTACGGCGCGCCGCTCGGCGCTCGCTCACGGGAGTGTCACTTCGCCGCGCAGCACTTCGACGCAATGGCCGCCGACGCGCACCTCGTGGACACGCGATCCGGCAAGCGTGGCGCGCACGAGAATCCGGCTTGGCCGGCGCGCTTCGATTCCCTGCTCGATTGTCACCTGCTCGCCAGGCTTCGCGACTCCATGACGCACCATCCACGCCGCCGCGCATCCAGCCGCCGAGCCGGTCGCCGGATCCTCGCCGGCATAGAAGATCATCCGGGCGCGCAGCCGCGTATCCGGCGAGCCGGTCGCGCGGGTGACGAAATAAAAGAGCCGCGCGTCGCCGCCGTCCAGATATGCCTCCGCGCGGCGCACGTCGAGGTTCAAGCCGGTGAGCGCCCCCAGCGATCGCAGCGGTACGATCGCGAACGGAAAGCCGGTTGAGACAGTTTCGATTGGCAGCGAAGTGTCGATTGCCTCTGGTGCTAGACCGGCCGCGGCCGCGACGTCGGCGGGGCGATGGCGCATCCCGAAGACCGGATCGTGCTGCGTCATCTCGCCGAAGCGTCCGCCGTCGCGCTCCAGGAAGCGCACCGTGATCGGCCCCACCTTGAGATCCAGGGTGACTTCGTCGATGCCGCGCGAGTTCGCGATTACGAACGCGGTGCCGAGCGTCGGATGGCCCGCGAACGGCAGCTCTTCCGTGATAGTGAAGATGCGCACGGCGACTCCTCGCTCGTGCTCGACCGCCGCATCGCGTGGAACGATAAATGTCGTCTCGGCAAGGCGCATCTCGCGCGCGACCGCCTGCATCTCCGCATCGCTCAGGCTGCGCGCGTCGGTGAAGACCGCGAGTTGATTGCCCTCGAGCGCGCGCGAGGCGAAGACGTCGACGGTCACGATCGGAAAGCGGCGCATGCGCTTCCAAAATACATGAAAAAGCGGTGGATCACCGTGTTCGAGGCTCTTGCGGCTTTGCCCGCTTTCGATTGGATTATAGGGCGGGCCGCGCCGGTATCGTACGGATTCGACGGGCGCGGGCCCCCAAGGGCCGCGTCAGCGGTCAGCAGGAGGAGTCATGGCTGACATTATCGGTCCCACATCGCACTACTTCTATTCGCAGCGGCTCAAGCTTCACTACGTCGATTGGGGCAACGCGGACAAGCCGATGGTGATCCTGGTGCACGGCGGCCGCGACCATTCCCGCAACTGGGACTGGGTCGCCCTCGAGTTGCGCAACCATTTCCATCTGATCGCTCCCGACCTGCGTGGGCACGGCGACTCCGATTGGGCGATCGGCGGCAGCTACGCGATGGTCGATCACGTGCTCGATCTGTATCAGCTCATGAACGCGGTCGCCGGCGGCCCGGTCACGCTGATCGGCCATTCGCTCGGCGCCGGAGTCGCGCTGCAGACGGCCGGCGTGTATCCCGACTCGGTCAAGGCGCTGGTTGCGATCGAGGGGCTGGGACCGCCCGCGGCGATGATCCGAGAGACGCCCGCCTACGAGCGGATGGATAACTGGGTCGGCGATATGCGCGCGCTCGCCCAGCGCAAGCCGCGCGAGTACGCGACTGTCGAACAGGCGCTGGAGCGGATGCGCGTTGCCAATCCGCATCTCAGCCTCGAGCAGGCGCGCCATCTGACGATCCATGGCGTGCGGCGCAACGAGAACGGCACCTATTCGTGGAAGTTCGACAACTACACGCGCGCGCACTCGCCCTATCTTTTCAATCTCAAGGACGCAACCGAGATTTGGGGCCGCATCCGCTGTCCCACGCTGCTGGTGCGCGGAGATGAGTCGTGGGCAGGCGACTGGGAGCGCGATGGACGCCTGAAGGCGTTCCGCAGCGCCGAGCTGGTGACCATCAGCAATGCCGGCCACTGGGTGCATCATGACCGCCTCGCGGAGTTTCTCGCCGTCGTGCGCCGATTCCTGGACGTCTAGGGCGTGGAGTGTCGGCAAAAGAGCGCCGCTGGCGCGCGGCTTAAGCGGCGCGCACCGAGGTTGAGGAGGGGGACGCTGGCCTGATGCGGATACCGCGATCGTTATCGCTACGCGCCGACGAGCTCAACTACACGCTGCAGATTCTGTTGGCGGCGCTGGTCGGCGTGCTGGCCGCGCTCGGGAACCTGGGCTTTCGCGCGCTGATCGAATTCTTCACCTGGATCTTTCTCGGCCTTGAGTGGTTTGCGCTCGGGATCGAACGCGGCGGCCTCCATCTGGGCCTCGTGCCGGTAGTGTTGCTGAGCGGCGGGGCGGGGATGATCGCGCTCAATTGGATGTTTCCGGGCGACGTGCTGGGTTACGGCTTTCCGAATTTTCTCGAAATGGTGAATCTCGGCAGCGCACGGATCAAACGGCGCTGGATCGTGCTCAAGGCGATGGGCGCAGCGCTGTCGCTCGGATGCGGCGCGTCGGTCGGACGCGAGGGGCCAATCGCGCAGATCGGCGGCGCGATCGGTTCGGCGGTTGCGCAGGTGCGCCGGATGCCCGCCGACCGCGCCAAGGTCCTGGTCGCCGCCGGCGCGGGCGCCGCGATTGCCACTACCTTCAATGCTCCGGTCGGCGGCGTGCTGTTCGCGCAGGAGATCGTGCTGCTCGGCGAGACCGAACTGAACAACCTGACGCTGCTTCTGGTCGCGACCGTGAGCGCGGTGGTGTTTTCGCGGGCGCTCACCGGCGACAGTGCGGTCTTTCAGCCGCCGGCGTTCGTCATGCGCAGCTACTGGGAGCTGGTATCGTACGCAGTGATGGGCGTGCTGTTGGGCGCGCTAAGCGCGGCCTACATCCATTTTTTCCATGCCACCGGCGCGGCCTTCCGCAGACTCAAGATACCGCAGTGGGCGCGCCTTGCGCTCGGCCTGGTGGTGGTCGGCCTTATCGCGATACCGCTGCCGCAGAATCTGTCCGACGGCTATCCGACGATCAACCGCGCGATGGAAGGGCACTTCGGAATCCGAATGACGTTCGCGCTCGCCGCGGCCAAGTTCTTCACCTCCAGTGTGTCGCTCGGATGCGGCGCGCCGGGCGGCGTCTTCGGGCCGACGTTTTTTATCGGCACGATGACCGGGGCGACGTTTCAGCGCGCGCTCGCCTCGATACTGCCCAAGCTCACCGGGCCGCGCGGGTCCTACGCGCTGGTCGGGCTGGGCACGTTTCTTTGCGGCGTCACGCATGCGCCGCTGACCGCGCTGTTCCTGCTCCTCGACATGACCGAGAACTACCAGATCGCGCTGCCCGCAATGATCGCGGTGGTCAGCGCGCTGGTGGTCGCGCGTTCGCTCGAGCGGGAATCGATCGACACGTACCCGCTCGCGCGCGCGGGCAAGATGCTCGATATCGGACGCGAACGTATGGTGCTGACGCAGGTGCCAGTCGAGAGCGTGATGTCGCACGAGCCCGCGGTCGTGCGCTCCAACGCGCCGCTCACCGAAGTTCTGCAGGCGGCGGGCGACACCGCGCAGACAACGCTGCCGGTGGTCGACGACGCGGGCGGACTGGTCGGCCTTATCGTGACGCACGACCTGGTCGCGACGCTGGGCAGCCAGGCCGACGTGATCGGGCTGGTCAACGCCTACGATATCTGCCGGCGCAACTGTCCGGTGGTGACGACCGACTCCAATCTCGACGAGGCCGCGCAACTGATGGAATCCGAAGACCTGGAGGAACTGCCGGTGGTGGAGACCGTCCGCGGCAAACGCGGCCATCGTCTGGCCGGTATCATCGCCCGCAAGGAGATAAACCAGGTGCTCAACCGGATGGCGGTTTCGCTCACGACTCTCGCCAATACCGGCACCAGTATCTTCTGGGCAACCGGCTACCGCCTGATGCGCATCACCGTGCCGCCATCCGCCGGGGGCAAGACCATGGTCGAACTCGCGCCGCGCGCGCGTTTCGGCGTGAGCGTGCTGGCGGTACAGAAGTCCGGCGAGGGCGACGACGGATTCGTTCCGATTTCGCCGGACCGCAAGCTCGACTCCGGGGATATCATCATGGCCGCAGGACGCCCCGCCGACTTGCGCCGGTTTATGCAAGAGCTTGAAGGATTTTAGCCGCGCCGCCGCTGCGTTACCCGCGAGACTCTCCGGAGTGATAGAAGAATCGCGGGGGACCGCTTAGGCAAGATTGAGAAATCTTGCGGAAGTCTCGCAGAAATTTCGGAGGACAACGTCATGCGCGCTGCCGTGATGCGTAACAGGAAACTCGTGGTCGACGATATTCCGACGCCCGTGCCGGGTCCCGGCGAGGCGCTGGTTAAGACGCTTGCCTGCGGAATTTGCGGCTCCGACCTGCACGCGCTCAAGCACGCCGAGAAACTGGTCGAAGGCGCGCGGCGCTCCGGCGGCCCGTTTATCATGGACCTCAAACGCGACATCGTGATGGGCCATGAGTTCTGCGCCGAGGTCGTCGACTACGGGCCGCAGACGCAAAGCCGCTTCAAACCCGGCTCGCGAGTCTGCGCGATGCCGGTGCTAATCCGGCCAGGTGGTGTCGAAACCGTCGGCTACTCCAACGACCATCCCGGCGGCTACGGCGAATATATGCGGCTGACCGAGAAGCTGCTGCTCGAAGTGCCCAACGGATTGCCGACCGAACGCGCCGCACTGACCGAGCCGCTCGCGGTCGGCTATCACGCGGTGGTCAAGGCGCGGATGGAGCAGGACGACGCGCCGCTGGTCATCGGATGCGGTCCGGTGGGCCTCGCGGTGATCGCCGCGCTCAAGCTTAAGGGTGTGCATCCGATCGTCGCCGCGGACTTTTCGCCGCGCCGGCGCGCGCTCGCGCAGGAGATGGGCGCCGACCTGGTGGTCGATCCCAGGGACAAGTCGCCCTACGAGTGCTGGCGCGAGCTTGCCGTCTACAAGGATCCCGCGTGCGCTCCGCAATTGCCGCCATGGATGCCGGGGCCGGCGCGGCGCCCCGCGGTCATCTTCGAATGCGTCGGTGTGCCGGGAGTTATCGAGGCGATAATGGCCGCAGCGCCGGCGCATGCGCGGATGGTCATCGTCGGCGTGTGCATGGAGCGCGACCATATCGAGCCGCTCTTCGGGACCAACAAGGAACTGAACCTGCAGTTCGTGCTTGGTTACACCGGCGAGGAATTCGCCGCCACGCTGCACAACCTGGCGGAGGGTAAAATCAACGGCGATCCGCTGGTCACCGGCAAGGTCGGGGTCGAGGGCGTCGCGCAGGCGTTCGAGGATCTGGCCTCGCCGGAGCGCCACGCGAAGATCCTGGTCGAGCCGTGGCATAGCTGAGCGAACGAGGCTCCTGCGCGCATGCCGCTGCGAACGCGGGCAGCTACTCGTCCGCGGGCGGCGCCGCCGCTTCGAAGCGGAAGGGGCGGGCGCGACCGGCGCGCAACTCGGCGCAGAGCCCCTCGATGTCGCTTACCTCGCGCTCGAGTTCGGTGGCACAGGTAAGAAACCATTTAGGCGTGACGAAGTGCGCGTCGCTCCCGCCCACGCCGACGAGCCCGAGCTTTTCCATCGCGACCATCGCCGCTTCGTTCTCGCGCGGCGAATTCTGCCCGTTGAGCGCCTCGATCACGCCGAGCGCGGCGCCGTGGCGGGCGCAGAGCTCGTCGAGTTGCGGACCGAAGCCCGAATCTCGAAACGGATGCGCCGGGATAGCGACCCCGCCCTCGCCGTGGACAACCTCGATAAGCGAGTCGCTCTTGAGCATCCGCGAGCTCAGGTCGAAGCGCCGCAGCACCTCGCGCGTCACCCCGAACAGCAGCAGATGGCCCAGGTTGGTGTCGGCCTCGATCCCCTTGAAGACCATCACGCTGAACCGCTCCGCCAACTCCGCGTAACGCCGATCGAGGTCCGCGTCAGCGGGGAAAAGGCGATGCTCGGTGAAGCAGATTGCGTCGAGGCGGCGCTGTCCGCACGCGGCGGCCTCGACGTACGCTTCGGGCGCGATGCTGGAATCCGAAGAGAGCAGGGTATGGACGTGCAGGTCGATAAGCATAACGTAGCGATTCTCACATTGCCGGGGTGGCCTGGAAAAGGGGCAAGGCGCCTTGGCGGACGATCCTACGGCGTGCTCTGCACGCGCAGATGATCTCTCAACGAGACCACGCCGGCGACGTTGAGCGCGAGCATCTGCACCATCGCTTCGTCGGTCGCGGTCGGAACCGTGCCGGTCAGCTCCATCGTGTCACCGACCATCCGGAAGTGCACGCCGGTCAGCCCGCCGGCGTCGAGCGCGGCGCGAAAAGCGTCGAGCCGCGCGGCGCGAAGCGGGGACGCGGGCGAATCGGGCTCGGCCCCCGGTGCAGGCGCATCCGGCGCGGAGGCATCAGGCGCCGGCACGGTCGGCGGCGGGGCGTCGGCGCGCGTCGAGTCGGGCGCGCTCGCGCCCGGATAACCTGCGGAACCGGCGCCGAGCAGATATGAGACGGTTTTGACGGCCGCGAAAGCGCCCACGAACATCAGCACCAGGATAAGGATTGGGCGGCGCATGCCGCGCACTGGCCGGTAGGCCCGGGAAAACGGGCGAGGCTGCTCGGTTTCCTGCGGCGGGACCGAGAGGAGCACGGTAGCGGCCTCGTGATCGGGCTCGACGCCGCCGGAGGGAGGCGCGGAAGCGATCTCCGCCCCGCAAAAAGAACAGAAGCGCGAGTCCGAAGGAATTGCACGGCCGCATCTGGCGCATTCGATCTCCGAATCGGCGCGGAGCAGCGTCGGCGCGGAATGCGAGACGGCTCGCGGTTGAGCAGGGCCGCCGAGCGGCAGCCGAAGTTGCGAACGTGCGCCGGGCGCGGCCTGCGCGGCGGCGGCTGGATGCGGCGATGGGGCGGCTGGCGTGTGCGCTTCGCCATTTGCGTGCGCGGTCGCGGCGGCGGCGTTCTCGGCCGCGACTCCATCGCGAATATTCTCCAGTCGGCGCTTGAACTCCGTCGCGCTCGGCACGCGGCGCACGACGTCGTAGGCGAGCGCCTCGTCAACCAGCGCCGCCAACGCGGGCTTAAGCCCGGGACACAGCGTGGCCATCGGCGGAAAGCTGAAGGGCGGTTCGTTGGCCGGATCGCGCCCGCTCAGTGCATGATGCATCGTCGCGCCGAGCGCGTAGAGGTCAGAGCGCTGTTCGACCTTGCCGCGATATTGCTCGGGGGGCGCATAGCCCTGGGTGCCGATCATGGTGGCGTTCTGCAGCGGCTGGAAATGGCGCGCGATGCCGAAGTCGATGAGCTTGGCCTGTCCGTTGGCCATCATCATCACGTTCGACGGTTTGAGGTCGCGATAGATTACCGGCGGCTCGAGTCCGTGCAGATATTCCAGCGTGGCGAGAATTTGCAGTGCGATGTCGATGACGCGCGGCTCGGCCAGCCGGCCGCCGCTTTTCTGCATCTCCTCCTCGAGCGTTGCGCCGTCGATAAACTCCATCACCAGGTAATGGCGGTTCTGTTCGCTGAAGCGGTCGAAGACGCGAGGGATATGTTCGTTGTTGAGCCGCGCCAGCATGTCGGCCTCGCGCTGAAAGGCGTCGATCGCCTGGCGCTGCGCATCGGGGCTGGTGAAGTTGTCCACGACCTCGGCGAGCGCGCATCGGCGCGCCGCAAGACGCAGGTCCTCGGCCAGGTAAACCAGCTTCATCCCGCCGCCGCCGAGCGGCTTCACGACGCGGTAACGGCCGCCGACTATGGTGTTTGGCGCTATCATCGCGAAAGCGTGACTATTGGGCCCGCGACCCCGCCGTCAACGATCGCGAGGTGCGCAGCCCACGCCGCTCCGCGTCGAGCGTGGCCGCGCGCGCGGCCGACACCGCGCATATCAATTGGATCAGCATGCCCAGCGATGTCGAAGTGCCATAAGCCAGGAGCGCCCCGAAGAACCATCCGACGGCGCGTCCGGTCCGTCCGGCGTAGAAATGGCCCAGTCCCGGCACCACGCTGAGCACGAACGCGAGCAGCGCCGGCGAACTCAGATCGGTAAGCCATCCCGCGCCGAGCCGCGCGCCGCATTGTTTGCAGAACGTGGCGTCTGCGACCACCACCGGCTGCCCGCATTGCGAACAGAAGCGCGCCCGTGTCGTTCCCGTGTCAGCCATGCCGGATCAACTGTGAAACACAAACGGCGCGTCGCCCAGGCGCAGGTCGTCGCCGTCAGCCAACGGCCGGATGTCCTTGATTCTTTGGCCGCGGACGAACGTGCCGTTCTGGCTGGAGAGGTCACGCAGGGCAAAACCGCCGTCCTGCGGCACGACCGTCGCGTGATGGCGCGACACCGACGCGTCGGAGACGACGATATCGTTGTCAACCGCGCGGCCGAGCGTCGTCTGTCCTCCGGGCCGTAACTCGTGCCTGCCGCCGTTCGAATCGACGAGGCACGGCGACGTGATTTGGCTGGCCCGCGCCGGGGCTGCGGGGGACGGAGGCGCGGCCGGCTGCCGCATGGCGGCCGGGGCGGGGCGCACGCCCGCGCCCGCGCGTCTTAAATGAAAGCTCAGGTCATACTCCGAGATCTTGATTCGATCGCCGTCGCTAAGCTCGGCGGTTTCGACCCGGTTGCCGTTGAGCAACACGCCCTGCTGCACGGCCAGGCTCCTCAGCACGTAGCTGTTGCCGCGCCGCTCGATTACGGCATGGCGCGGCTGGACGCCAGGATCGCCGAATAGTCCGACCACGTTTTCCTCCGCGCGGCCGAGCGTCGCCACCGCGCGATCGATATTGAAACTTCGCCCGCGGAGCCGCCCGGCTTCGACCTTGAGCCACGCGCTCTTCGTCAGTTCCTGGACCAGTCCGATGAGCAGCCCGATCATGAGGCCAAGCACGCTGAACCCGATCAGCCGCGAGGCCAGTCCGCCGCCGGTGAGCGCGTTCAGCGGATCGAACGCGATCCCGCCGACAAAGCCGCCGACCCATCCGCCGATGCCGCCCTTGATAACGTTGCGCAGCGAGAAGCTCGCAAGGCCAACGCCCGCGCCGGCCATCAGGCCCATCAGCGTCCAGCTCGCGGCGCGCGCCGCCAGGAGGTAGGCGATCGAGACGGGTTGCGTGCCGAAGCCGACCGCCGAGAGGATGTAGGAGAAGACGACGTTGGAATAATAGACCGAGGGTATTCCGAGCACGAAACAGACGAGGAAGCCGCGCAGGAAGCGGCGCTTGGCGGCCGATGTGAGCTCGAGACTTTTGCCCTGCGCCGCCATGATCAATCCGCCCAGCAGGGCGAGCAGCAGCGCCATCGAGAGCGTCCCGCTCACCAGCATCCAGGGCGTTTGCGGCTCGTTCAGGGTGCGGTTGTGGTTGACCAGTTCGACCGGAATCCATCCGAGCGCGCCGCCGGCGAGTCCGGCGATCGCCATGAAAGCAAGCTCGCGGCGATCGATCGTGTCATTCATCGCCGCGAACCCGCGTCGCCGCGAACCCCGGCGGGAACCTGGAGAAAATTTGTCACCGAGTTCGGCAAGCGATCCGGCATAGAGCTGGCAAAAATCCCGTCGATGGCGGCACTTCAGATAGCTATAATTCAGACTCGCCCCGCGTCCCCTATTGCAGTAACCATAATAACCCGGCTTGAGGACGCGGCAAACGTCCGGCGAAGTCTTGCGAAGTCTTGTAAGTACGGCCGCCGCTGCCGGCGTGCGGGTTGCCCGCTTCGCGGAAAACAGTGCATGATTCGAGCCTCACGGACTGGGCCGAATTGGCAGGAGGTCATTAGATGTCGCAGAAGATGGCGGAGAAAACCCTTGTACCCGAGGTATTTGGACCGCTGCAGGGGGTCAAGATCGTTTCGAGCGGCACTCTGATCGCCCAGCCGTTTGCCGCTGCCCTTGCCGCCGAGATGGGCGCCGAGGTGATCCAGGTTGAGCGTCCCGGCGTAGGCGACGTCGGATGGCGCACGGTCGGCATCCGGCTCAAGACGCGCGACGGCAAGGGCGAGACCGCGACCAACTGGGTCCAGGAGCGGCGCAACGTCTTCTGCATCTCGCTCGACCTGACCCGGCCGCGCGGCCGCGACCTCTTCCTGCGGCTCCTGGAACGCGCCGATATCTGGATGGAAAGCTCGAAGGCCGGAACCTATCCGAAGTGGGGTCTCGACGACGCCTCAGTATGGAAGCTCAATCCGAAGCTGGTGATCGCGCACGTCAGCTCGTATGGCCAGTACGGACATCCTGACTACATCGGCCGTACTTCGTACGACATCGTGGGCCAGGCCTTCGGCGGGATTATGTACCAGACCGGCTTTCCGGACACGCCGCCCTCGCGCGCCGCACCGTGGACGGGCGACTACCTGACGGCGCTGTTCACGCTGTGGTCCTCGCTGGCAGGGCTGACCTACGCGCGGAGCTTCGGCAAGGGACAGGCGATCGACGTGGCGCAGTACGAAGCGATCCATCGCACGCTCGGCGGCACGATGGTCGAATACTTCCAGCAGGGGCTGGTGCGCGAGCGCTCCGGCAACAAGGCTCAAGGTTTCCAGCCGCTCGATAGCTTCGAGGCGAGCGACGGATGGGTGGTGCTGGGCGCGATTGGCGAGGTTTACGATCGCGTGGTGCGGGCGATCGGCCTCGACCCGGCGGACCCCAAGTGGCAGAAGGCGCGCCTGGACATCGAGTCGATGGAAGGGATCGAGTTCGACGCGCTGTTGCGCGGATGGATCAACGAGCGGCCCGCCCTGGAAGTCGTGCGCCACATGAACGAACACAACGTCGCCTGCAACCGCATCATGTCGAGCAAGGATATGGCGGAAAACGAGCAATACAAGGCGCGCGACATGCACGTCGAATGGGTTGACGAGCAGGCGGGCAAGGTGAAGGGCGTTGGGATCGTGCCGAAGTTTTCGGAGACTCCGGGCAAGATCCTTCGCGGCTCGGTCGGAGTCGGGCACGACAACGAGCGGGTTTACGAAGGACTTTTGGGGCTGAAACCCGCGGAGATCGAGGAGCTGCGGCGGGAGAAACTGATTTAGGCGTGCGGCTGCCGTTACGACGACGGTCGCGCTGGACAGCGCGCGCTCAGACCGCGATGCGCGTGCGGCTAGTCCGCGACGCGCGTCATGAACGCTTCGGCGCCGCGGATGAACTCGCGTTCGTCCGCGTAGCGGCCGAGGTCGAGGATGAAATAAGTCGCGCCGGCGGCGCGTTCGGCCGCGAGCCGGGCGCGCGCGGCCGCAATATCGTCGAGCTTTAGTCCGCGCCGCACGACGATCTCGGGCTCGGCGCGACCGCGCACACGAGCTTGCTCGCGCAGCGCGGACGCGGCCGGGGCGAGCTTCTCGGCCGGCAGCATCGGATGCCATCCGTCGCCGAATTCCAGCACGCGCGCGATCGCCTTGTCGCTGTTGCCGCCAATCCAGATCGGCGGCAGCGGCGGACGCGGCAGGAACACGATCGGGGCGTAGCGCACGAGTTCGCCGTCGTACGACGAGACGTCGCTCGCGAACAGCCGCTGCAGGACGCGGAGCGTCTCGGTCGTCAGGCTGCCGCGGCTTTTCGGATCGACGCCGAGCGCCTCGAATTCGCGCCGCATCCAGCCGACCCCGGTGGCGAGGATCATGCGCCCGCCCGACAGCTCCTGGATCGACGCGACCTGCTTGGCGGTCAGCACCGCCGGACGGTACGGCAGGACCAGAACCGACACGCCGAGGCGGATTCGCTCGGTCGCGCCGGCCAGGAACGCGAGCGTCGCGAGCACGTCCAGGTAGCGTCCGCCCGAGCCCTCGATGTCGTCGGGGGGGAGCACCAGGTGATCGGAGACGAAGAGTGCGTCGAAGCCGAGTTGCTCAGCGGCGCGGGCGCAGGCGAGGATCGTGCCGCGGGTCGATTGCGGCCCCATGTTGCGGATCGCCACTCCGTACTTCATCGTCGGATCCCCGGCCTCCCCGGCCGCACGCCGCGGCGGTTTAATCGTTGCGGTCTTCTTATTTCACGGCCTTGAGCTTGCGCCGCGCGGGGCGGCTGGAGACCATCCGGCGCGCCGCCGCGCCAAGCGTCCCTGCGCGATGCCACCGGCTGTACTGCTCCAGCGTGAGCCCCCGCGCCGCTTCGAGCGCGACCGACAGCGCCGCCAGCACGCATACTTCGGCGAGGACGCTGATGCGCGGCGCGAGGCCGAGCACGCCGCCCTCCTGCTCGACCGGCGCGTTGATCACGAGGTCGGCCAGATGGGAAAGCTCGGAGCCTGAATTCCCGGTCACTGCGATCAATTGTGCGCCATGCTCCTTGATCGCGGCCGCGGCTTCGCACAGCTCGCGCGTGTTGCCGCTGTTGGAGATTGCGATCACCACGTCGCGAGGATCGACCTGGCCGAGGCTGCCGTGCAAGGTTTCGGTCGCGTGCAGGAAGGTTGCCTGCGTGCCCACCGAGCAGAGCAGGCTCGCCGCGTAGCGCGCGACGTGCTCCGGCTTGCCGACGCCGGTCAGATGGACGCGGCCGCCGCGGGTTTCGGCGGAGCGAATCATCTCCACCGCGGCGCGAATCTGGTGGAGATCGATCTCGCGGCGCAGCGTGTCGAGTTCGCCGATGCACAATTCCAGGAAGTGGCCGACCTCGATCGAAGGGTCGAGTGCTCCGCTCGTGCGGGGCATCGGTTCGAGCGCGGGCAACGCCTGCTCGGGCATCGCCTCGCGAAACAGCGCAAGGATTTCCTCGCGCAGCTCGAAGCCGGCCGGAAACGCTCCCAGCCGCCCGACGCAGACCGCGCCCGCGGCGTTGGCCAGCGTCCCGATCGCGCGCCATGGCAGGCCCCATCGAAGCCCCGCGATCATCGCGCCCATGAACGCGTCGCCCGCGCCGGTCGTGTCGATCGCCTTGACCGCGAACGCGGCCAGCTTGAGCGCGGTTCCTTGCGCCGCGATCGCGCATCCGCGCTCTCCGTCGGTGACCACCACCGCCTGGCTCTGGTAGCGCGCGCGAATCGCCTGCGCGAGCTTGAGCGTGTCGCGCCCGCCTCCCGCCAGCGCGCGCGCGGCGGAGCGGGTCGGCTTGAGAATCGTTGCCAGGCGGAGCGCGCGTTCCAGTTCGACGCGGGTTCCGAGCATGGGACAGGCGTCTGCGGGCGGCAGATCGACGTCGAGCACGGTCGGGATCGAGTTGGCGCGCGCGAACAGCAGCAGGGCGATAACGGTACGCAGCGGAAGCTGTGAAACTTCAGTCGAGACCATCCGGGCATGACGGATGAAGCTGGCGTGGCGGCGGCGAATCTCGTCTGGCGCAAGCTCGGCGGTGGCGCCGCGCGCCATGTAGATCGCGCGGCCGCCGTGCGCGTCGACGAAGATTTTGGCGAAGGAACTGGCGGAGCCGTCTGTGGTGAGGTGGTGGCGGATGCCGAGCTGCTCCATCCCGCGGCGCAAAAACTCGCCGTTTCGGTCGGGCCCGATTTTGCCCAGCACGCCGACCTCGAGCCCCAGCACGCGTGCCCATCCGAGATGGTTCAGCACGAGGCCGCCGACCGCCGCCCGTTCCATCCGGCCGCCGTCTTCGTGATGAGCGTCGAGCGCGATTTTTTCGTCGGCGCGAACGAACTTCGGCGTGCGGTAGAAGAGGTCCACCACCATGCTGCCGCAGCCGGCGACGTCGAGTTTGGGCTCAGCCATCCTTCAGTGCGCGCCTCGCCTGCGGGCGTTCCGCTTCGGTTTCGCTGAGCCATCCGGGCTCCAACAAAGCGGCCGCGCGCCGGCGCACGGCCCTGAAGCGGCGCGCGAACTCGCGGCGTTCGGCGTCGCTGAGCGCGGGTGTTCCGGGCGCCAGCGCTTCGCTGCGGCATACTCCCATATCAGCCAGCGCCGCCTTGAGGCAGGCGAGCGTGGGGCGGAAGCTGCGGCCGCCGCGATTGAATTCGCACGCGGCGCGGAACTCCTCGAGCGCCTGGGCATAGCGATGCATCAGGGGGGCGTCGCCATTGCGGCACACGCGGAGCGCCCGTTGCCACTCGCGCGGCATCGCGTTGGACGGCCCGGCGACGATTCCGTAGGGCAGCGAATCGCGCGTCCAGTAGCGGTTCCAGTAATGCCGGGTCCATCCGCGCGTGCCCGAGGGCGGCGCGAAGAGGTCGAAGATGAGGTAGGGGTCGCCGGCGTAGATCGCAAAGTCGCCGGTGCGATTGAAGTGAGACGCCGCGCGCGTGTAGTTGCCGAGCACGGCCTTGCCCGCAGTGACCTTGACACCGCGCACGTACTCCATCCGGCTCATCTGCTTGACGTCGCGCGTGTGCATGTGCGGCGCGTGGCCGGGCGCGGAAATCTCGGCGTTGTCGTAAAGGAAGACCGGGATGCTGCGGCCGGAACGCTCGAAGAGCGCGTTGATCTCGCGGTTGACGAAACCCACCGGATCGTTCGAGTCGCGAATCGAAAGCGGCGCGACCACCACCGCCTCCGCCTTGAGGTCGAGCGCGTACTCGAGGTTCTCGAGAGTCTCGGCGCGCGTATGGCCGGTGATGCCGACCCAGGCCTCGACCGCGATGCCGTCGGCGTTGATCTGCCGGCACTCGTCAACCACCACGCGCGCGATCTGCTGGCGGCGCGGATTGTCGAGCTTGTCCCACTCGCCCGTGGTCCCGGCGGCGAAGATGATGTTGCCGCCGTGGCCTTTCTGTACCGCCCAGCGCACAACCGCGCGCTGCTCGTCTTCGAGCACTTCGCCCGAGCGATCGAGGATGGTAACGACCGGCACCGAAAGTCCCGCGTTGGGCACGTAGTGATGCGCCTCGGCAGCGTCCGCGCGCCGCGCCGTTCGTCGTCCGACAAGTCTAAGCGGCCGCCTGTTCCTCATTATCCGATCCCATCAAAGTGTGTGTCTTCCTCTCAAAAACAGTTCGCCGCGACGGAATTCCGGCGCGCAAAGCCCGCGCAGTCCCCGTCACCTAAAGAATCCCGAGGCCCAGCCGCGTGGTGAAAGTCTGATTCCCCTCCCGGTCCGCACTATACTTGCTAACCTGGGCTTCAATACGCAAACGGTAATCGCCGTCCTTGGACAGCGCGCCCTCCGGCATATTGTTAGCCCACAGCGACTCCTTGCACGCTCCGACCACGAAATTGTCGATCGCGGCGAGCCCGGAGTGTTGCTGGTAAATCAACTCGCGCAACTGACCCTTGTCGTCGAGGATGGCGGTCAGGACAACGGGCTTGGTCTCCTCTTGTAATTCCAGCGACACCATGGGCTCCTGATGCTCTTCTTTGACCATCTCGCTCAGCAGCTGCGTGAGCATCATGTTGGAGAAGCCCGTA
>DATJXN010000064.1 GCA_035500095.1 Candidatus Binataceae bacterium | reverse complement strand
CCCGGGTAGGTCTGGCGGACCGCGGCGAGCAGTTCCTCGCCCGTCATTCCCGGCATCATCAGGTCGGTCAGCACTACGTCGAAGCTGCCGAGCGCAAGCTGCTCCATCGCGCGCTTGCCGTTAGGCGCCTCGTCGACCAGGAAGCCTTCCTCGCGCAGCGTCTCGACGGTTATCTGCCGCTCGAGGTCGTTGTCCTCAACCACCAGAACCGACGGTTGGCTCATGTATGTCTCCCCGCGGCGCCGAGCGGCAGGACGAAAGTCACCATAGCGCCTGGTCCGGCCGGGTTGGCGCCAATCCTTATAGTGCCGCCGTGGCGCTCCACGATCGCGCGCGAGAAAAAGAGGCCGAGGCCGATGCCTTCGCGCTTGGTGGTGAAAAAGGGCTCGAAGACATGGCTCGCAACGTCGGGATCGATCCCGGCGCCGGTGTCGGAGAAGGTGATGACCTCGTTTTCGCCGTCGCGCCGAAACGCCACCCCGAGCTCGCCGCCTTCGGGCATCGCCTGGATTGCGTTGGCCACCACGTTGATAAAGCAGGCGTGCAGCTTTTCCGCGTCGACGTTGAGAATCACCGGCGCGCCGGCGCCCTCGAGCGAGGCGCGAATCGACTGGCTCTTGAGCTTGGAGTCGGAAAGCTCCAGGACGTTGCCGACCAGCGCGCGCACGTCAGTGGGCGCGGGATGCACCTCGATGGGGCGGCCGTAGTTGAGAAAGCTCTGGATCAGCTCGGAGAGGCGATGGACTTCGTCCTTCATTATTCCGAGCTGGCGCCGATAATTTTCCTGGTCGTTCTGCAGTTGCGGCGCGTAGCGTGCGCGCAACTGGTCGATCGCGAGGCTGATGAAATTGAGCGGGTTCTTGATCTCGTGTGCGAGCGCGCCGGCGAGCTGGCCCAGCGCGGTAAAGCGCTCGAGCCGGTTGAGCTCGGCCTCGCGCTCGCGCGCGCGCCGCAACTGGTCAACCATCTCGTTGAAACTGCGCGTAAGCAGTCCGATCTCGTCGCGCCGATGCGCCTCGGGAACCGGTTCGAGGCCGCGCGCGGCGATGTTCTGCGCGGCGGCCGCGACCGCGTGGATCGGCTCGACGTAGCGGTCGGCGAGGACGTAGGAGAAAACCAGTCCGATCGCGAAAATCGCGAGCGCGACCGTCAGCAGATGGATACGGTGTTCCTCCAGCGGGCGGGCGAAATCGGCGAAATCTGCGACCACCTGCACGTAGCCGAGCAGATGGTCCTCGACTTCGACCGGGATTAGATAGACCGTCTGCTCGCCGGCGGGGCCGAAGGTGAAGGCCGGCACCGAGAGCGGATCGCCGTGCGCGCCGGCCTGCGCCGATACGTTGCGCACCGCGCCGCGGTTGATCGCCTCGCCGATCAGCGCCGGGTTGGAACTGTTGATGATCAGGTCCTTGGTCGATGCGATCGAGACTTCGAGCCCGTTGGTGTGCAGCGAGTTGACGTAGTTCTGCAGGCGGTCGCGATCGAAGCTGCCGACCGAGGTCAGCTCCTGCACGCTTATCTGAATCGCGCTCGCGAGTTCCTTGACGTTGTCCTGGGTTGCCGAAACGATCCGGTTCTGCGTATTGAGGCTGACCAGCAGCTCTGCACCGAGTGTCAGCCCGAGCAGCACCACCATCAACGCCATCAGCTTGGCCTTGAGATTCAGCGCCGGAAGTCGGAATTCCATATTTGGTCCAAGAGGCCGGCCAGCACGGCGCTTGCTCCGCGATCGGCAGGCGCCCGCGCCCGGATGGATCGCAGGGCCGCCTAGGTCGGGTTTTCCTCGTGTTCGCGCGTCGTATAAATCAGCGTCCTCATCGCGATGATCGCGCATGACAGCAGCGCCAATATCCAGAGCAGTTTCTCGAACCCGCCGATGTACCTGAGCACTGCTTCAAGCTCGTTGCCGAAGAGGTAACCGAGCGTGACCATGATCGGCACCGAAATCACCGCGCCGGTCAGATCGTAGAGAAAGAACCTGAGCGGGTTCACGCCGAGCGATCCGGCGGTCAGATAGACCAGCGCGCGCAAGCCGGCGACGAATCGCGCGTAGAGGATCGCCCGATGGCCGTGGCGCCGCATGAAGTCTTTCAGCCAATCGATCTGCCGGCGCGAGCGCGGCCGTCCAATGCCGAGGTAAGCGACCAGTCCGGTCCCAAAGCGGCGGCCGAGGAAGAACAGGCAGTTGTCGCCCGCAACCACTCCGAACAGCGCGACTATCAGCGTCATCGGATACTGGATGACCCCGCGATGCACCAGGAAGCCGCCCGCCACCAGGATCACATCCTCGGGCAGCGGCAGGCCCATCCCGCACAGGATCAGCACCGCCAGCAGTCCAGCGTAGGTGAAGCGCTGGAGGTAGGCCGAAACCAGTACCGCCAAGCGTCAATTCCCTTGCGCGTAATGGTCGCGCAGCACGCGGCGAATCTGTTCGACCGGCAATCCTTCGTCGGCGAGCTTGGCCGCCTCCACCGCTTCGCCGGTGCAGATCGGGCAATGCGCGCCGTGCTCGTCGCGATAACAGTCGAGCAGGTTCCGATGGCCGACTTCCTTGTCGCATCCGCAGTAGCAATGAAGCTGCGCCAGCAGCGCGGGATTTTTCTGTGCGACTTCGTAGGCCTCGCGCACGACGCCGAAAAAGCGTGCGGGATCGAGCGTCGGGCGCTCGCCCTTGACGTTGGTGGCGGTTGCCGAATCGGCCGCCGAGCGCATCGTCCATGCGCCCACGCCGACCGCAACGATCGCGACGGCGGCGATCGCCGCGAATATCCATCTTCGGTTCCGTGCGCGGCCACGCTGGGCGCCGCGGATCTCATTTTTGGTCCTGCTGGGCATGATGCTCACTCGCTCGATAATTATAGCATTTCCACGACTTGCGGGTCGCGCCGGGCGAAGCTGTAGAGGGCGGCCGGGCGATGCGGGCCGCGGCGCGTGGCCGGCAGCCGGCGCAGGATGCCCATCGAGAGAATTCGCCGGCGAAAATTGCGCCGGTCGATGGGCCGCTTCAGGATCATCGCGTACAACGCCTCCAGTTCGGCGAAAGTGAAGGTTTCCGGCAGCAAGTTACACGCGATATTGGTGTACTCGAGCTTGGCCTTGAGCCGCCCGAGCGCGTATTCCGCCATCTGCTGGTGATCATACGCAAGCGCGGGCAGGGCCGAAACCTCGAACCAGCGCCCGTCGAGATACTTGCCACCCGGCGCCGCCGCGCTGCGCGGGTCGGCGATTAACGCCATGTAGGCGACCGAAACGACATGGGCGCGCGGGTCGCGTGAGGGGTCGCCGAAGGTGAAGAGCTGCTCCAGGTACGCCTCGTGAATTCCGGTCGAGGCAAAAAGCTCGCGCCGCGCCGCCTCATCCAGCATCTCGCCCATCCGCACCAGTCCGCCGGCGAAAGCCCATCGTCCGCGCCCGGCGCCGCGGCGCAACTGCACGAGATAGGTCTTGAGCCGGCCACCCTCGACGGCGAAGAGCACCGTGTCGACCGCGACCTTTGGCCGTGCGGCGCGGTCGCTTCGCGCGGCGGCGCGGCCGCCGGCCTGGTCCGCCGGTCCCGAGCCGGTCTTCTCCGAGTCGGTCTTCCCCGAGTCTGTCTTCCCGATCGGTGCCCTGGATTCTGAGTTCACCGGCGCAAGTATATCCGCCGGATCATAAGTCGTTCAAAAGTCGGCGTTTAACCGGCTCGTAACCGGGCGGCCCCGGTTAAAGAGGCAGGGCGTGGGCTTAGGCGCCCAATTCCAGCATTCGCTCGAGCGCGCGGCGCGCGCCCTCGCGCACCTCATCGGACAGTTCGATCTCGAAGCGCAGGTAGCGCAGCGAATCCAGCGTACCGCCGAGCGTGATCATCTTCATGTAGCGGCAGAGCTTGCACGCCTTGTAAAAGTGCTTGCCGGGAATTTCCATCAGCAGACGGTCGGAAAGCCCGCACTCGGTCACGATCAGGAACTTGTCCGCCTCGCTGCCTTGCGCGTACCGGACCATCGCGCTGGTCGACAGCACCGCGTCGGCCAGGCGCAGGACGTCGGAGCGGCATTCGGGATGGGCCAGCACCTTGATTCCGGGGACCGCGCGCTTTACCCGGTCGACTTCCTCGGCGGTGATTTGATGGTGCACGTAGCAATTGCCGTCCCATGAGATGATCTTCTTGCGGCTCTGACTCTGCACGTAGTTGGCCAGGTTTTGGTCGGGCACAAACAGCACGTGCTCCGAGTCGATCGCCTCGACCACCTTGAGCGCATTGGCCGACGTGCAGCAGGCGTCGGATTCTGCCTTCACGTCGGCCGTGCAGTTGACGTAGGAGACGACTTTGAGGTCGGGATAGATTTCGCGCAGCTCCGCCTTGCGTTCGGCAAGAGCCTCGGCGGTTACACTCTCCGCCAGCGAACATCCGGCCCGCATGTCCGGCAGCAGCACGGTTCGTTCGGGATTGAAGATCTTGGCGGTTTCAGCCATGAAGTGGACGCCGCAGAACACGATGATCCCGGCGTCACGTACCTCGCGTGCCTTGTACGCCAGTTCCAGCGAATCGCCGATAAAGTCGGCGACCTCGAAGATCTCGGGACGCTGGTAGTTGTGCGCGAGCACCACCGCGCCGCGCTCGGCCTTGAGCCGGTTGATCTCGTCGATCTGCGCGGCATAGCGCTCGCAGGCGGCGAGCTCGTAGCCGTCCTGCCCGAGGGCGGCGAGCTTGCGATGGAGCCGCGCGGCGGCGGTATCGGCGGCGGCAACGATAGCGGACTGCATTTCAGGCGTCATCGGTCGGGACCTCACGTGGACGCGCGATGCGGGTATCTCGGGGACGGCCAGAATTGTTGCGGCCGCTTGAAGATTATTTTAATTCCCGGACTTTGCGTCAATCTGACATTTAGTCTACCAACACCCCGGCCACACGCGCAAGGGCGAAGCGCCCTCCCGCGAGCTTGCGGCCGAGTGGACGCAAGCCAGGAGGTTGACGCATCGACGCAACGCCGCATCGGAACGGGTCGGGGCGCGCGCTTCCCTAGGGCGGAATTAGACAGAGGGCGCGCGATTCGGAAAAGACGTCGCCAAACGGTATGCGATTTGCTGATCTCTTTTTGCGTGAGACTCGTGGCGCATCAATTCAACCCTTCCAAGCCTCAATCCAAGCCTCAATCTAAGCCTCAATCGCAGACCGCGGCCTTAGCTGCGCGGATGCGCGCGGACGAGATCGAACCCGGCTCGGTCATGCTCTTTTTCCTGCTGTTGTCGGCATTTATGGCGGTCCTCGCGCTGCGCACACATCTGCTTTCGCCGGCCGATTCGGTTAGGGCCGTTGCAGCCGTCGCGACGCCGCCGACCGCGATCGCCGCCAAATCAGTGTCGCTCCGGGCCGCTTTCTGACGCTTCCCGCGCTTCGTCCCTCTCTCTGGCGGCGCTTCCGACGTCGCAAGGGCGATTCCCTTGCGTGTTGGCGGCCGCCTGATTCGTTCTGTTAGTCTCGCCGCGACGGACGTATCGCGTCCGCAAAGATACATCGATTCGTTCGATCGACCAGGGGAACCGCAATGGCAGGGACGATGGACCAGGATGTAATCGAGGCGGTGCGCCGCTTCGTTGACCGCGACGTTATTCCGGCCGCCTCCGAGCTGGAGCACGCCGACGAATACCCGCATGCGCTTGTCGCCACGATGCGCGAGCTCGGGCTTTTCGGCGCCACCATCCCGGTCGAGTACGGCGGTCTGGGACTGAGCTTTGCGAGCTACGCGCGCCTGATGGCCGAGCTGTCGCGGGGATGGATGAGCCTCGCCGGCGTGATCAACAGCCATCTAATCATGGCCTACGTCATCACGCATCACGGCACCGAAGAGCAGCGCAAACGCTTCCTGCCCGCAATGGCGGCGGGCGAAAAGCGCGGCGGACTCGCGCTCACCGAGCCCCACGCCGGCAGCGACGTTCAATCGATCCGCACCTCCGCGGTACGCAACGGCGACAACTACGTGCTCAAGGGCAGCAAGATGTTCATCACCAACGCCCGACACGGCACGATGCTCGCCGTTGCGGCCAAGACCGATCCCAAGGCCAAACCGGCCTACGCCGGGATCAGCATGTTCGCGGTCGAGAAGAACGAGCACGGGCCGACCGTCAGCCGCAATATCAAGAAGCTCGGCTACAAGGGCGTCGATACCTGCGAAGTGCTGTTCGAGGAGCTCGAAGTCCCGGCCGGCAATCTTATCGGCGGCCGGGAGGGCCAGGGCTTCAAGCAGGTGATGAGCGCGCTTGAGGTCGGACGAATCAACGTCGCGGCGCGCGCGGTCGGAGTCGGACAAGCGGCGTTCGAGAACGCTATCCGCTACGCGCAGCAGCGCACCACCTTCGGCAAGCCTATCTGCGAACATCAGGCGGTCCAACTGCTCCTCGCGGACATGGGGACCCGGGTCGAGGCGGCGCGCCTTATGGTGCAGAGTGCGGCCGAGAAGAAAGACGCGGGCGAGCGATGCGACGTCGAGGCGGGGATGGCCAAGCTCTTTGCCTCGGAAGCGTGCGTCAAGGTCTCCCTGGACGCGATGCGCGTGTTGGGCGGGTATGGCTACACGGCCGAGTTTCCGGTCGAGCGCTTCTATCGCGACGCGCCGCTGATGATCATTGGCGAGGGAACCAGCGAAATTCAGTCTCTGGTTATCGCGCGCGGACTGCTCAACCGAAATCGAGTATGAGGGCACTGGCCTAACTTTCCGGGCCGTCCCATGGCGGTCGGCGAAGCATCGGGATGGTACATCGCGGTGTCTGCGCCTACCGCCATTTTTTTGTCACCACTCTTCCGAGGGCGCTGGGTTTATGGGGCTTTTTTTCAGCGGCGCGTCTCTTGCTCAACAGCATCTGGCAAGGATTTCAGGCGGCGCCGGCGGCGCCGCGCTCCTCGAATCCGCGCTCCTCGAATGAGATAGCGGGGCCGCAAGATCGGCGGGGTGGGGCGACGGGAGTTCGAGCGACAAGCGGAGCCAGCTAGAAGGGGTGGGGCCACTGGGAGTAAGGCGATTGGGCGAGTGGTGGGCGAGTGGTGCGATTGAGGGCGAGCGATCGAGGGCGGGCGACGGAGAGCGGGGCCGACGGAAAGCGGGGGCAACAGGTCTGATTTTCGGCGGGGCGGTTGCCGCACGGGAGTGCAGGGGGAGGCGGGCGATCGAAGAGATCCGACCCGGCTGAGCCGAGGCGGCAACGAGGGCCTGAAGGGAAGGGGAGGGCGTTTGTCAAACCCCATCCGCAAGCGGTCGGCGACCGCTGCGCGGCTGACGGTTTTTGCTGATCACGGGATGGATGGCTCTCGTTGTCGCCCGGCCATTGGCCGCGGCGAGCCCCCCAACAATCCCCGCGGTCATTCCAACGACCAGCGCACCAGGCGCGGCGCAGCGGGCGTCACGCACAGTCAGCGCGTCTCAAGGACCTGCCGGATGGAACGCGCCTGCGGCGCTTCTTAAATCTGCGGATAGACGCGGGCGCCCGCTCATGCGACGAATCGCGGGACGGTCCGACCATGCCGCGGCGCACACAACCATAAACTTCATCGCGCTCGCCCGCGACCAGGCCAACGGCGTCTTCGCGCCGGCGCGCCGCAATTCAACACCGCGCGCGATGAGAAATCCTTCCCCGCAGGATCCTGCCTCCGCGAGAGATCGGTCTTCCGACGGTTTGCGTCGGCCGCAGCAACGAAAAGTCCCGAAGGGCCGCGAACAACAGGATCCCGTGCTGATTGGCTTTCCGGGAGTCGGCGACAACGACACCGCGATTCCGCCCGACACCGACGGCGCCGTCGGGCCGGCCCATCTGGTGTTGGCGCTCAACAGCCAGATTGAAATTCAGACCCGCGCGGGAACGCTGATAAGCACGGTCAGCCTGCTCAACTTCTGGCCCAGCCTCGGCGTCGGCACCGTCACCGATCCGCGCGTGATATACGACCCGTACGGCCAGCGATGGATTATCATCACTGCGGGCGACCCGGAGACCGTCGCCTCGGCGATCCTGATCGGCGTCTCGCATAACAGCGACCCGACCGCGGGCTGGGACCTCTACCGGGTCCCGATCGACTCGACCGGCAATTTCTGGGGCGACTTTCCGATACTCGGGTTCAACAAGAACTGGATCGTCGTCGGGATAAATATCTTCACAATCGAGGGCAATTTTTACGAGTTCGCGAACCTCTACGCCTTCGACAAGGCGAACCTGTACGCGGGCGGCTCGGGGCTTTTCACCCTGTTGCAGGACGATAGCGGCGGGTTCTCGATGAATCCGGCGCTCACCTACGATCCCAACCTTGCGACGCTCTACGTCCTGGGATCGTGGAGTTCGGCCAACGGCCGGCTCAGGATGAGCACGATCACTGGGGCGGTAGGTTCCGAAGTGCTCACCACGGGTGTCGCCTTGCCGACTGGGCCGCAGCCGTGGCAGGCGGTCGAGCCGGCGCTCAATTTCGCGCCGCAACTCGGCTCGACGAGGGATATCGATACCGACGACGACCGGCTCGACGGGACGGTCTATCGAAACGGGTCGCTCTGGACCGTGCAGACCATCTTCCTGCCCGCGACCGGCACGCCGAATCGATGCTCGGTGCAGTGGTGGCAGATCGACACGACGTCGGGCGACGCGGGCGGGGTCCAGCAACTTGGGCGAATCGACGATCCGACGGTGACGCAGTTTTTCTCCTACCCGTCGATCGGAGTCAATCGCGAGAACGACGCGTTGGTGGGGTATTCGCAGTTTTCGGCGGCGCAGTACGCGAGCGGTGGCTTCTCGATGCGGATGGCGGCCGACCCGCCGAACACATTGCGCCAGAACACACTGCTCAAGGCAGGCCAGGGGCCCTACTTCAAAGACTTCGGCACGGGAGACAATCGATGGGGCGATTTCAGCACCACGACGGTCGATCCGCTGGACGACCTAACCCTGTGGACGCTCCAGGAATATGCCGCGACCGGCAATAGCTGGGGCACCTGGTGGGGAGAGATATCCGTCGGCCCGACGCCGACGCCGACGGCAACTCCCAGCTCGTCGCCTACACCGACTCCAAGTCCGACCCCATCGCCTACGCCAAGCCCGTCGCCGTCGCCCACGCCTTCCCCAACGACCACGCCGACCCCGATACCGACGCCCTCGCCAAGTCCGACGCCAGCTCCGACGCCTTCGCCGAGTCCGTCCACGCTGGCCGTTAACCGCAACGGCGACGTGATGCTCGGCTTACGCACTTCGGGACGGGAATTTATGCGAGCGGAGCCTATTCGGTTCACCTGGCGACCGCTCCTCCGAGCACGATGGAAGGCGAAGTGATGTTGAAGTCCGGGGAGGCATCCTATTTCAAGGACTTCGGCACCGGCGACAACCGATGGGGCGATTTTACCGCCACCGTCGTCGACCCGGTTGACGATACTTCGATGTGGACGATCCAGGAGTATGCCGGTGAGAACAACATGTGGGACACGTGGTGGGGTTCGATAACGCCCGGTACGTCGGTTGCGACGCCGACGCCCGCTGCCTCCGCGACCCCGACCGCCGTAGCGACGCCGACGCCCAAGCCAACTGCGACTCCAACGCCGACACCCGTTCCGACCTCCACTCCGACCCCGTCGCCGCTCGTCATTGGAGCAAAAGCAACGCTGCCCAATGCGCACACCACGGTTCTTTACGACGCATCGCTTCGCATCACGGGCGGCGTCGCGCCCTACACTATCGATCTGGTTGCGGGCCATCTGCCGCGCGGCTTCTCGATAGATCAGACCTCGGGAGCGATTACGGGAGTGCCGGCCGCAGTCGGCACCTGGTATCCGACAATTCGGGTTACCGACAGCGGAAGTAACCGGACGCGCAAGAAATTCTCGCTGACCGTGGTCAAGGTTACCGCCGCATACTGCGAGCGGACGATGATCTGCGAGGTGCCGAGGGGCGCCATGGTGATAAATACGAGCCAAGGCGACTGACGCGCCTGTAAGCTGCTGCTATAAAGCCGGGCAAGAAAAAGGGGCCGGCCCGTGCGGGCCGGCCCCTTTGCGCGTGTTGCGCTACAGGCGCCTTACGGACAGGCTCCGCCGGTCAAATGTTGCTGTGCGAAACCGTGCGGATGGCAGTCGTCAAACGACTCGTTGATCTGATGGAGCAGGTTGCGCAGCGAGTCTGCGTCCAACCCCGTCGGCATCCCGCCATTGCCCAGGGCCTTGTTGGCGGCCGCAAGGATCTCGGAGATCGACATGCCATCGAACGTCGTGCGCTATTGCACAGGTTCAGGTTGCCGAACGGGCCGCCCGGGCCTTCGGTGAATCCGGCCGCGCTGAAGTTGACGTTGAGCTCCAGCGCCAACACTTCGCCGCCGAGATTGCCCGAATGCGAGCTTGACGGGTTGCTGAGGCAGGCGTTGAGCACTCCGGCCTGGCCGCGGGCCGTAGATAGTTCTCGATCGCCGCCGGTGACGTGAACTTCATGTCGAAGCGCTTCGAGGCGCACGGCAGGCCGACCCGTACTCCATTCGCGCCATACACGGCGTTGAAGTCGTCGTTCAGCACATTATGGGCCTGGTTGCCTTCGCCGTGGCAATCGCCGCTGGCCACGTGTTTGAGGTCGTGAGCGGCGCCGGCGTCGCTCGCGCCGCAGGTGTGCGACCAGTGAGCCTCGTTATAGGTGCAGAATTCGCCCTGGATGAAAGGCGGACGTACAGGAGGCGTGGCGGTCGGAGTGGGCGTGACGATCGGCGTCGGCGTCACGACTGGAGTCGGAGTGACAACCGGAGTCGGCGTGACCATCGGAGTTGGAGTGATAAGAGGAGTTGGCGTCTGGACCGGCGTCGGCGTCACGTCAGGGGTCGGAGTCACCACCGGCGTTGGCGTGACGTCCGGAGTTGGCGTTACCACCGGGGTGGGCGTCACGAGCGGAGTGGGCGTTTCAGTAGGCGTTGGAGTTTCGGTGGGTGTCGGTGTAGCCGGACCGGTAGCTCGCGGCACATTCTCTTCATCGCAGCCCGTCTGGTTGGTCCCGGGACATACGGTGAAGACCTTGCTGAAGTCGCCCATCGTAAGTGTGACGGTCGTGTCCGGAGCGCTTATTGCGGCGCAATTCGTTATTGTGCCGCCGTTACTGCCGCCGTCCATGGCCGCGCTTACGTTCTGCGTATTAATCTGCCCGTCGCTCATCGTCGAGCCGTCGATCGCGAGCGTCCCGGAGGGGTTGAAGCTGGTGAAGGTGATCAGCGTGGCAGTTCCGGTCAACACCGGATTCGCAGGACCCTGCGCGTCGGAAAGCGTTACGGTCCGGTTGCAATCCGCCTGCAGGCGCGCAAATACATTGCGCGATGCGGCGCTCTGCGACCAGCCCGCGTCGTCCCCGCCGCCGGGTCCGATACCCTCTCCGGCCGGCCCGTCGTCGTCATCGACGTCGATATATTGCATCCCGTTCGGAACTCCCGCCGCCGCGTTGCTGACGCTGACGATCACCTCGGCATGCAGATTCGGTCCGAAAGGCGAGAGACCCAGAACAGTGTTGTCGAAGGTCGCCGTGTAGAAAAGTCGAATCAACTGTCCCGCCCTCAGTTTGAATTCCGGCACCAGCGAGAACACGGAATTGTCGGCGGCATTGATGAAGTCGACGGTGCCCGAGGCCGCCGTCGTGTAAAGCGTGCCCGTCTTGTCCACGGTTGGATCGGGCGGCGTCGAAAGCTCATAGTTGCCCGGCCCCGCGCAGAGCGAACCGGGTTTGTTGTACTTGAGACTTTCGTGCGAGGCCGACGAGACGAAGTTGCCATAGGTCGCCGCCTGGCCGAAGGTGGCGTCCGCGACGTCCACTGCCTCTGAAACGAATACGTTGGCCGCGGGGCAGGGGCGTTGCAGGTTGACGATGATGTTCCCGAGCTTCGCCGGTCCGGTACCCGTATTTTGAATTGCAATCCGGCCAAAGACCTCGACCGTCTGATTGCTCACGGAGATCTTAGTCACGCCGACGGTCCAGCTCGCCGTGCCATTGGCGAAGCCGCCGTTTTTGGCGATCGACCAATCGGTGTTGGTCGTGAATACGCCTATCGCGCTGGTGTTGCCCAAATCTATGTCGGCCTGAGCGCGCGCCAGCGTCGCCCAGGCGAACTGAACAATCAACAGCAGAGCCGCGCCCGCCGTCAGCATCATGGCCCGCGTTTGCGCCCAATGATCGTTGCATCCGTTTCGCGCGTTGCGTCCGTGGTCAAGGACCGGAACGCCACAAAGATCTCGCATATATAGGCTCTCCGTTAATTGTGTCGCCGCGTGCGATTGGTTCGGCGTTGTCAATAGCTATTGGCTGTTGACTATTAGCTGCCGCATCGCTCAGGCTTCCGCTCGCGACTGACTATTTGATACTCGTTTTGATACTCGTTCATGCGACGTACAGTACGAGCTCTGAGATATGCGGCGTCTGGCATCTCAGTCTGATACATTGCCGATACTCGTTGGCATCGCGGCCGCACCGTAGGGCCGCCTTGGGACACCATGAGCAGCCGATGCTCGTAGGGGTCTCTGACGCGCCCCCCCCTTGGCGAGAGGGCAGGGAGCGTGCCCAAAAGATCGGGTCGAAATAAGCCCGCAATTGCTCGGCCTGGATGCAAACGGGTTGGTTAGCGACAAGAAACCGGCTTGAAAGAGACCAAGGGAGCGACAAAAAAATGCCGCCCCGATTCTGACCAACGCGCCGCCCCCGCGCGGCCGGCCGCGGCCGTCCCACCCCAGCGGCCGGGCGCGCGGAGCGCTCGTGAAGCCGTGAACCTCCATGCCTGTCCGGGAGGCCGGCCCGCGAAGTACGTTGGCAGACGCAGCACTGTCCGGCCGGAATCTATGGGACGGCGGCGAACGGCCGCAGGGAACTGCGAATGGCCGTTACCCGATGTGGCCGGGCGGCGCAGGTGACCGAGCGGGAACGGAGGCGTTTGCTTAGCGGGAATTTTCTGATTTACTTGTTAGCTGGATCAGGGCCCGGTTCAAGCGGGACGCCAGGCAGCATCTTTAGCCGAAAAAGAGACCCGCGGCGCACATCGCCTGAATTTAACTCATCCGCCATCGTCATAGACCATGTAGATATTGCTGTGCTCAGCGAGCGGACAGGAACTTTGCCATCTCCAGGAGGAGACTGAATGTTTAGGAAGATCGCCGCAGCATCCTGCGGCGTGTTTCTGGGTATCATGATCGCCTTTGCGCGCGCCGGAGCCTTTCCTTTCTGGAGCGGCAGCTCGCAGCAGGATCAGACCAAATCGCAATCCCAACAGGCCAAGCCCGAGTCCGCGCCTGCGCAACGAACCGCGCAAGCGGAGGGCGACCGTGGGCCGGCGCCCGCCAACCAGCCCGAACCCAATGAGCCCGCCGTAGCGATTCCTTCTTTTGCGCCGCTCGTCAAGCGCGTTATGCCGTCGGTGGTCAACGTGAGCGTCGTGCAGCAGGTGAAGGCCGGGTCGCCATTTGGCGATCAGGGCGGGCCGGGCGACTCTCCGGACGCGCCCGACTCGCCGGAGGGACCAGGCGGTATGGGCCCCGGGGGGCCGGGAGGTCCGGGTGGGCAGGGAGGTCCGGGAGGTCCGGAGCAGGGCCCCTTTGGCCAGGCGAACCCGTTTGACCAGTTCCGCCGCTTCTTCGGCCAGATTCCCCATGAATACAAGCAGCACGGGCTGGGCTCGGGCGTGATCGTTTCGCCCGACGGCTATATCCTGACCAACAACCACGTGGCCGGCCACGCCGACGAGATTCACGTCCGGCTGCTCGACAAGCGCGAGTTCACCGCCAAGGTCGTGGGCAAGGATCCCAAAACCGACCTTGCGTTGATCAAGATCGACACCCATCAGCCCTTGCCGGTCGCGCCACTCGGCGATTCGAACTCGGCCGAGGTTGGCGACTGGGTAGTCGCGATCGGCAGTCCGTTCGGCTTTACCTCGACGGTCACGGCCGGAATTATCAGCGCCAAGGGGCGCGCGCTCGGCGGTAACTACGACGACTTCATCCAGACCGACGCCTCGATCAATCCCGGCAATTCGGGCGGCCCGCTGTTCAACGCCAAGGGTCAGGTGATCGGAATCAACACCGCCATCTACAGCAGCACCGGCAGCAACGCCGGGATTGGTTTCGCGATCCCCATCGACATCGCCAAGCAGGTGATGCAACAGCTCAAGGAGCACGGCAAGGTGGTCCGCGGATGGCTTGGCGTGGAGATCCAGGAAGTCACGCCCGACCTCGCGCAATCGTTCAACCTGCCGAAGCCCGAAGGGGCGCTGGTGGCCAACGTCGAGAAGGAGGGCCCGGCGCTCAAGTCCGGGATCCAGCGCGGCGATATCATCGTGAAGTTCAACGGGACGGCCGTGCAAGACGAGCATCAACTGCCCGAGCTGGTGGCGCAGACGCCGATTGGCGACAGCGTCCCGGTCGAACTGATTCGTAACGGCAAGCACCTCACGATCCAGGTGAAGGTCGCCGAACTGAAGGAAGAGCAGCTGGCGAGCGCCAAAACCGAAGAGCCCGGTTCCAACTGGGGACTCCAGGTGCAATCTATTACTCCGGAGATCGCCAACCAGCTCAACCTGAATAGCACCAAGGGCGTAGTGGTGCGCGGCGTGACGCCCGACAGTCCCGCGGCTGACGCCGGAATCCAGCAGGGCGATATCGTGCTTGAGGTCAATCACGCGAAAGTCAACAGCGTCGACGATTTCCTCTCAGCCGCCAAGCAGGCCAAAAAGGAAAAGAACTCGACCCTGCTCCTGGTGCAGCGCGGCAGCGCGACGATGTACACGGTGATCAAGCCGCAGGGATGAGCAACAGCGCCCTTGTGGGCGGCTTGCGCAAGCCAGCCCGACCCGGAGATCCGAAATGGTTTCCGGCATTATCGGTAAAGGAATGAAAGAACGGCGGGCGGTCTCCCGAGGGGAACCGCCCGCCGCGTTTTTGTGCGGGTCAGCGGATTCGCAAGGCCGATCCGGATGAAGCGGCAGCGCCGGGGCACGTTACAGGAAATTGCCGAAGAAGTTCTTTTTGGCGTCGTGGTGCGATAGGATTTGCGCCACGCAGCAGGTGCGAACGATGCCCGGTTCGGCGGTGGCGGCGGACCGGATGGCGGATGGTGCTTCGGGGGTGGGGCGCTTGGACGGTTCGCGCAGGATTTCCTGATGGCAAAGCGGCGGCGGCGGTCGCGCGCCAGGCGCAGGCGGCCAAGCCTCGTACTCATTCTCCTGCTGCTCGTGGTTGCGGCCGGCTTCGTCACCCGGCGCGTCCTGGCGCCGCGTGCGATGCATTTTCTGAGTCATCGCTCCGCGGCGCCCGCGCCTGCGCTCGGCGGGGAGTCTCCGCAGCCGAATCCGGCCTACGGCGCGGACGGCAATCTGACCGACTCCGATCGCCGTGCGCTCGACCGGATTGTGCGGGAGCGGAGCGGCAGGTAGGCAGGACCGGAAAGCGGATGGCATCATGGCTTCAACTCAGCGACGACGTCGGGCTTAGGCTCGCGCTCGAGCGCCCGCCACGGCGCGTGATCTCGCTGGTGCCGAGCTGGACGCAGACGCTGTTCGCGCTCGACGCGGGCGAGATGCTGGTTGGGGCAACGCGCTTTTGCGTCGAGCCGGCCGAAGCGCTTGCCGCGATTCCCAGGGTGGGGGGAACGAAGAATCCCAAGCTGCGCGAGATTGCCAAGCTCAAGCCCGACCTTGTGATCGCCAACGCGGAGGAAAACCGCCGCGAGGATATCGAGCGTATGCGCGAGCAGGGGATGCAGGTGCTGACCACGTACCCGCGCACGGTGCCGGGCGCGGTCGAATCGATCCTGCGTATCGGCCGCGTGCTGGATCGCGAGGCGCAGGCGGCGGCGCTCGCGCGCGAAATCACCCTCTCGGTGAGCGGAATCGAAGCGGGGCTGGGCGTCTGGAGCAAGCTCCGGCTCAGGGTCTTCTGTCCGATTTGGAAAAAGCCCTGGATGACATTCAACGCCGACACCTATGCGCACGACGTGTTGCGCATGATGGGCTTCAACAACGTCTTCGCCAGCGCGGGCGAGCGCTACCCGCGGGTGACGATCGAAGAGGCCGTCGAGCATCGCCCGGACATCGTGCTGCTCCCGGACGAGCCGTACGAATTCGGCCAGGACGATCTCGAAGAAATGAAGGCGATGCTGCCTGCGGCGCTCGGACGCCGCGTGCTCCTCGTCAGCGGGCGCGACCTGCATTGGTACGGCATTCACATGGTCGAAGGGCTGCGCGCGCTCAACGCGCGGCTCTCGCGGTTGCGCGCGGCGGTGGTATAAGGCACATACGCGGACGCTGTCCAAGCTCCGGCGCCTCAAAGTAAGGAGATAGTGTACACTCATGGCTTCAATCGCGCCGCTCAGCGGCATCAAGGTTATCGACCTGACCAAACTCGCCCCGGGACCGCATTGCACGATGATCCTCGGCGACCTTGGCGCCGACATCATCAAGGTCGAGGAACCCGGGCCGCCGACCGGGCGGCGCGCCGAGCAGGCCGCGGCCTCGGGCAAGACCGAGCGGCGCGGGACCGGTCTTGGGGCATTCAACGCGCTCGGGCGCAACAAGAAATCGATCGGACTGAATCTTAAGAGCGGGCCGGGGCGCGAAATCTTTCTGCGCCTGGCGCAGCGCGCGGACGTCGTGGTCGAGGAATTCCGCCCGGGCGTCGCCAAGCGGCTCGGGATCGACTACCCGATGCTTTCGGCGCGCAATCCGCGCCTCGTCTACTGCGCCGTGACCGGCTTTGGCCAGACCGGGCCGTATCGGGATTTCGTCGGCCACGATCTGAACTACATCGCGCAGGCGGGCGCGCTCTCGATGATCGGGCGCAAGGACCAGGCGCCGACGATTCCACAGAATCTGCTTGCCGACTATGCCGGCGGAGGGATGCACGCGGCGATCGGCGTGCTCGCGGCGCTGCTCGCGCGCCATCAGACCGGCCGCGGGCAGTATGTGGATATCGCGATGCTGGACGGAACGATGCTGCTGATCGCGCAGGCGATCTCCAACCATTTCGGCAAGGGATGGATCCCGCGTCGCGGCGCGACCACGCTCGACGGCTCAGCGCCGTACTACAACCTCTACCTGACCAAGGACGGCAAATACATCACGATCGGCTCGGTCGAGCCATGGTTCTATGCCAATCTGTGTCGCGCGCTCGGCGCCGAAGAATATATCCAGGACGAATACAACAGCGCCCGCTTCGACGAGATCAAGGCGCGCTTCGCCGAAATCTTCAAAACCAAAACGCGCGACGAATGGTGGGAGGTGCTGACCAGGGCCGATATCTGCGTGGGCCGGATGCTGACGCTCGACGAGCTCGAGCACGATCCGCAAATCCGCGCGCGCAACATGGTGGTCGAGGTTGAAGCGCCGACCGGCGAGAAGGTGAAGCAGGTCGGAATTTCGATCAAGCTTTCCGAGACGCCCGGATCGATCCGCACGCTCGCGCCCAAGCTCGGCCAGCATACCGACGAGGTCCTCACCGATCTCGGCTATGGCGAGCACGACATCGAACGCTGGCGCGGCGAGGGCGCGATCCGCTAAGGCGCGATCGTCGAGGCGAGGAGAGTAAGCATGGCCGAGCTGCGCGAATCACCGAATTCCTCGATGCTGCCGCTGACGTTCATCCGCGGCCCCTACGAGCCGCTGCTGATCGACCATGCCGAGGGCGCCTGGCTGCACACGGCCGATGGGAGGAAGATCCTCGACGCCGCCGGCGGCGCAGTCGTGACCAACATCGGACAAGGCCGCGAGGAAATCGCCCAACTGATGGCCGAAGAGGTCCGCCGCGCCAACTACGTCGTCCCGATCTGGTCCACGCCGCAGCGCCAGCGCCTGGTCGAGCGGCTTGCGCGATGGACTCCGCCGGGACTCACGCGCTTCTTCTTTACGTCCGGCGGTTCCGAGGCGGTCGAAGCGGCACTCAAGTTCGCGCTGATGTATCACAAGGTCAACGGCCGCCCGCAGCGCACGAAGATAATCGCGCGCGAGGCCTCCTATCACGGCAATTCGATCGCCGCGCTCTCGGTCGGCGGCAGCCTGCGCCGCGCGGACTACGAGCACGTGCTGTTCGATTGGCCGAAGATCAAACCCTCGTACTGTTACCGATGTCCGTGGGACAAGACCTATCCCGGATGCGACATCGATTGCGCCAATGCGCTCGAGGCCGAGATCGTGCGCCACGGTGCGGACACGGTCGCGGCGTTCATCGCCGAACCGATGATGGGATCGGCGGGCGGCTCGGTGCCGCCGGTCAAGGAATACTGGCCGCGGCTGGCGGAGATCTGCCGCCGCCACGGCGTTCTGCTCATCGCCGACGAGGTGATGACCGGCTTCGGACGCACCGGCCGGCGCTTCGCCGTCGACCATTGGAACGTGGTCCCCGACATCCTGGTCGGCGGCAAGGGCCTCGCCGGCGGCTACATGCCGATGGGTATGATCGCGGTGCGGGAGGAGCTGGTCGAGCAGTGCGAGGCAAAGGGCGCCGACTTCATGTTTTACACCTACAGCTCGCATCCCACCGCCTGCGCCGTCGCCGAGCGCGTGCTCGAGATAATGGAGCGCGAGCAGCTGGTCGAACGGGCGGCCGCGATTGGCGCGCGGCTCGGTGCGCAGCTCAAGGAGGAGCTCTCGGGCCATCCGATGGTCGGCGACATCCGCGGCGCCGGGATGTTCTGGGGCGTCGAGGTGGTGCGCGACCGCGCCTCGCGCGCGCCGTATCCGCCGGCGATGAAGGTTGCGAGCCGGGTGGTCGCGGCCGGGCTCAAACGCGGGCTGTTCGTCTACCCGGCGACCGGGATGGCCCGGCCGGGCGGCGACGCGGTGATGGTGACGCCGCCATTCGTGATCGGTCCCGAGGAGATCGATTATATCGTGAGCCGGCTCCGCGCCACGCTCGACGACGTGCATCCGAATCTGCAGTAGCCCGAATCGGCGGACGGTCGGCCAGAAAGCGGCGAACGCACCCCCGTCAGTGTCGATTTCTCTGAGTCGCCCCGGCTTCGTTGGTCCGTTCCATCTGCAATCGCCCGGCCCTTTTTTTTCGAGCGAGGTCGCCGTGCCGATCCGGCGAGGGCCGCATGGTCTTTTCCGGCCGCGCCCGCACGGTCTTTTCCGGCAGCAGCGCATCGTCTTTTTGTCATCCTGAGCGAGCGTTGCGCGAGTCGAAGGATCCCGG
>DATJXN010000063.1 GCA_035500095.1 Candidatus Binataceae bacterium | reverse complement strand
CGCCTCGGCAACCTGGTTCGTGGATAACAACCTCCTGTTCAGCGATGGCGCCGGATATTTCAACTCCGGCACGACCAAGGGCTGCACCTGCATCACCGCCGCTTCGGGGAACATCATAAGCGCGCCCGTGTTGGCGGGGGTGGGCAAAGCGCCCTCAGCCTGCCCGACGTGCGCGCCGTCGCCGCCTTCCTGAGGATGGCGCGCGCCGGCCATGGAGGCGCAGGCTCGGCCGTCTGTTAAAAGTTCGCTACGGGAATATTGCAGGAGGTTTGACACTGCCTGAACGGGCCGATAGGGTCATATATTCTTGGGGATTTTTGGCAGATGGAACGACAAGCCCGGCGCGCTCAGGTGCTGAGGCACGCCAAACGGATATTCGCGCGCAAAGGCTATCACCGTACTAATGTCGCTGATATCATCGCCCGCGCTCGCATCGCGCGGGGCACCTTCTACCTCTATTTTCAAAACAAGAAGGTGCTTTTCGAGGAGCTGCTCGCTCAAGTGTTAACCGAGCTGTCACGACGCATTCAGCGCCTGCGCCCGGACGAACCCGACCCGGTAAATCAATTGCGCGAAAACCTCAAGCGGGTGATGAATTTCGTGCTGGCCGAGCGCGAGCTGACCGATATCCTGCTCAACCATTCGGTAGGGTTCGATCGCGACCTCGATTTGCGGATCCTGGAGTTCTACCAGCGCATCGCCGACGCGATTCAGCGCTCGCTCGACTTGGGCGTGGAGATGAACCTGGTCCGTCCGTGCGACACGCGGATCGCGGCCTACTGCATCCTCGGCGGGATCAAGGAAGTGGTCGGCCAGATAGCGCGGCGGCGGCCGCGCGAGATCGATTCGCTGGTCGAGGAAATTCTGGCCTTCGGACTGGGCGGCGTGGGCCGTCCCGAGCTGCTCGAAGAGGCGCGTCGGCGCGGCGAATTGCAGGTTCGCGAGCGCGCTATTTTCGGGCCCGAACTAGAATGACATGTCAGTTTACGTGACCAGATCGGGACGCGGTTCCCGCGCCAGGACAAAGACCCTCGCTTTCTATGATCTCGACGGCACGCTGGCCGGTCTGAACCTGCTGCACGCCACGATCTTCTACCTGGCCAACCTCGGCGAATGGAGCGCGCGCGTCGGCTATCTCGCACGGCTCGTGCTCGGCCTCCCGATGCTCTACATGGCCGAACGCCAGGACCGCCGGCTGCTTAACATGAAACTATTCGAGGCCTACAAGGGGGTCTCGCACGATCGCCTGTGGGAACTCGGCGAGGAGTATTGCGAGCGCGTGCTGATGCGCCATCTGTATCCGCGCGCGATCGAGATGCTGGAGGCCAATCGCGCAGCGGGAATCGAGCCGGTGCTGGTCACCGGCTCGCCGGATTTTCTTGTCGAGCCGCTGTCGCGCCGCCTCAAGATCGATCATTTCGCCGCCAATCGCCTGGTTTACAGCCGCGGAATCGCGACCGGCAGGATGCTCGAACCGGTGATGGCGAGTTCCGAAAAGGCGGTCTGGTGCGAAAGTTTTGCCGCCGAGCGCCGCGTAAGCCTGGAGGCATGCTGGGGATACGCCGACTCCTACTATGACCTGCCCTTTCTCTGCGCGCTGGGGCATCCGGTGGCTGTGAATCCCGACCGCCGCCTGCTCGCCGCCGCGCACAACCGCAAATGGCCGGTCGTTCGTTTCAGCCACGAGGACGCCGACCGCGCCCACGAGGGCGGCGCGAGCGGGGCGTGGCTGCTGGACTGGCTGGGGAGAGCTACGGATGGCGCGACCGGAAGGTAAGCTCAAGGAGCTTAAGACCGCCGAACTCAGGCACGAGCCGGGCGCGCGCCGCGACCTGGTGGTGACGCTTAACCGGCGTTCGGCACCGCGGCTCATCGCCTACGGCGACGACTTCTGGTACGAGAAGCTGCCGGCCGGCACCCGCGTAATCTATCCGCCGCCGCCGCTGGAGCCGCTGGCCGACCCCGACGCCGCTATTCGCTACGCCATCCTGCGTCCCGAGAACGCCGATCCCTTGTTCGCGCAGCTCAATCCCAACATGCGCGTCACCATCGCGATCGACGACATCAGCCTGCCCTTGCCGCAGATGCGCCGGCCCGACATCCGCGAGCGTGCGCTCAACATCGTGCTGCAGACGCTCGCCGATTACGGCGTGGACGACGTCCATCTGATCGTCGCGACCTCGCTGCATCGCCGGATGACCGAGGCCGAAATTCGGCGCATGGTGGGCGAGCGTGCGTTCAAGCAATTCTGGCCCGAGCGGCTGTACAACTTCGATGCCGAAAACCGCGCCGAGCTCGCGATGCTCGGCAAGACCGATCACGGCGAGGAAGTCTGGCTCTCGCGCCGCGCGGCCGAGTCCGACCTGCTGCTTTATCTCAACATCAACCTGGTCCCGATGGACGGCGGCCACAAATCGGTCGCGGTCGGCCTCGCGCCGTACCAGAGCCTGCGCCACCATCACAATCCCGCCACGCTGCGCCAGTGCCATTCCTACATGGACCCGACGCGCTCGGCGCTGCACAACTCGGCCAACCGGATGGGCCGTCTGGTCAACCAGCACGTCAACGTCTTCACCATCGAGACCGCGATCAACAACCAGATGTACGGCGGGATGCTCGACTTCCTGCAGAAGAACGAGGACCGCTTTTCGGATTGGGACCGGATGCGCCTTAAGGGCTTCCGCTGGACGCTCGCCAACATGTCGGATTCGCTGCGCCGCCAGGTGCTCAATCAGTACGCCGCGCCCTACGCGATGACCGGGGTGTGGGCGGGCGAGACCGACGCGGTCCATCGCAAGGCGCTCGCGCGCGTGTTCCAGCAGTACGCGGTGCCGGTCAAGGGCCAGTCCGACATACTGATTGTCGGCGTGCCGTACGTATGCCCCTACAACGTCAACTCCGTGATGAACCCGGTGCTGGTGCAGTGCACGGGCCTCGGCTACCTGTTCAACATGTTCCGCGGCAAGCCGCTAGTGCGCGAAGGCGGCACCGTGATCGTCTGCCATCCGCTGCGCGACCAGTTCCATCCCGAACATCATCCGAGCTACATCGAGTTCTTCCATCGCTGCCTGCGCGAGACGACCGACGCCTCCGAACTGGAGCGCAATTTCGAGGCCGAGTTCGCGCGCAATCCGACTTACGTGCACATGTACCGTTATGGCCACGCCTACCACGGCGTGCATCCGTTCTACATGTGGTACTGGGGCGAGCCCGCGCGCCAGCAGGTCGGACGCGTGATCGCGGCCGGATGCGAGGAGCCGGAAGTCGCAACCCGCATGGGGTGGGAATCGGCCGACACGCTCGACGAGGCGATCGCGATGGCAACCTCGGAGCTCGGGCGCTCGGCCAGTATTACCTATCTCCACTTACCGCCGCTGGTGATCGCCGATGTCGAATAGCAACGGAAGCAATGGCGCCGCGCGCAACGCGATGGCGCCGATCGAACAGATCCTGCGTCGCCGGAGCATCCTGCTGACCGGCGCGACCGGCTTTCTCGGCAAAGTCTTTCTCTCGCTGCTCCTGCGCTGGCATCCCGAGATCGAACGCGTCTATCTGCTGATCCGCGGCGACCGGAGGCTCGCGCTCAACCGGATGCGCCGCGAGATTCTCGACTCGCCCGTCTTCGGCTCTCTGCGCGAGCATCTCGGCGATCGCTTTGACCGCTACATCGAGGAAAAGGTTTCCGTGCTCTGCGGCGACATCACCGAGGAAGACCTGGTCTCGGAGGGCGACGCGCCGGGCCGCGGCGCGATCGACGCGGTGGTGCACTGCGCGGGGCTGGTCAACTTCGAGGCCTCTCTGGAAAAGTCGCTTTCGGTCAACACCACCGGCGTCGCCCATGTGATCGAATTCTGCCGCAAGCGCGGCGCCGCGCTGCTCCACGTTTCGACCTGCTACGCGGCGGGCAACGCCGACGGCCATCGTTTCGAGGATGACATTCCGATCGACTGGTGCCCCAACGGGCGGCGCAACTTCACGCTGCGCCGCGAGATGCGCGACGCGACGGCCGCCATCGCCCGCGTCGAGGCGGAGTCCCACGACCAGGTGCGCCAGGCCGACGAGCTTCACGTCGTCGATGCCGACGCTGAGAGCGGCGATGCCCATGAGGCGGCGGCCGAGCGCTGGCGCAAGCGCTGGGTCGAAGAGCGACTGAAGGAAATCGGGCTTGAGCGGGCGCGGCGATGGGGCTGGCCCAACACTTACAGCTACAGCAAGAGCCTGGGCGAACAATTGGTGTTCGCAGCGCAGGACACGATCGCGGCGACCGTGGCGCGCCCGTCGATCATCGAAAGCGCGCTGCGCGATCCGTTCCCCGGATGGAACCAGGGCGTCAACACCAGCGCTCCGCTGACCTATCTTTCCGGCCGCGGCTATCGCTTCTATCCTGCCGAGAGCGATTTGGTCCTCGACGTTATTCCGGTCGACCTGGCGGCGCACGCGATGATACCGATTCTCGCGGCGCTCCTCGCCGGACGCCACAAACCGATCTATCAGCTCTGCACTTCGGACGTGAATCCGCTGCCAATGCGCCGGCTGGTCGAGCTCACGGGGCTCAGCAACCGGCGCGAGCATCGCCGCGTCGGCGGGCCGATGGGCCGTTTCGCTCCGCATCTCGAAGCGGTGGTTGTGTCGCAAAACACTTACGAACTTGCAAGCCAAACCCTTCCCGATCTGCTCAAGAAGGGTGCCGGCGCCGCGCGCACGCTACTCGGCGAGGATTCCGAGCGCGCGAAAAAATTCGCGCAAGGCGTCGACAAGTTCGCGGCCAATACCGCGATGGCCCGCGAGCTGGTCGAAGTCTATCGCCCGTACATCCAGGAGCTGGTTTACACTTTTCACGGCGCCAACATCCGCGCGCTTTACAAATCGCTCTCTGCCGCCGATGCCGCACAGCACCCTTACGCGCCCGAGCGCATCGACTGGGCGGATTACTGGATCAACGTCCATCTACCGGGACTGCGCCGGCACATCTTCGGCTCGCTCGATCTGCATACGCGCGGCCGTCCGAGCGCTCCGGCGCGTCATCGCACGCTGGCCGAGATGCTCGACCGCGCGGCCGAACGCTATGGTTCGCGGCCGGCGCTGGTCGCGCGCCAGCCCTCGGGCGAGCGCGTCACGACCACCTTCCGCGAACTGCGCGACGGCGCCCATCGCGCGGGCCTCCTGCTCGGCATGCGCGGCGTCAAGACGGGCGACCGTGTGTTGCTCATCGGAGAGAACTCGCCCGAGTGGGTGCTCGCATATTTTTCGATTCTCGCGGCCGGCGCCGTGGCGGTGCCGCTCGACCATCTGATTTCGCCCGAAGAGCTCATGCCCATCTGCCGCATCGCAGCCCCTTCGGCCGCGCTATGCTCGGCGGGCGTCGCCAAGCGCCTCGGCGGCGCGCTGACTGAACTGAATCGCGAGATCGTCGAACTCGAATTCGCCGAGCTCAGCCGTCCGTTCGTGCTCAAAGGGCGGCCCGACGCGCGGCCTCCGGCCGAGCGCAAGACGCTCGCCTCGCTCGTCTTCACCTCGGGCACTACCGGCACGCCCAAGGGCGTCATGCTGACGCACGGGAATTTCGCCGCCGAGGTCGCGATGCTCGCGCGGGTCTTCAACCTTGATTCCTCCGACGTGGTGCTCTCGCTGCTACCCCTCCATCACACGTTCGAGTTCACGTGCGGAATGCTGCTGCCGCTCGCGCTCGGCGCGTCGGTGGTCTATCCGCTCGGCGTGGACGCGGCGAGCCTGGCGCGCACGCTGGCCGACGTGCGGCCGACCGCGGTGGTGGGCGTGCCGGCGCTTTGGGAGGCAGTCCATCGCCGTATCGTCGACGGCGTCGAGGCGCAGGGGCCGTTCATGCACGCGCTCTTCGATCGTCTGCGCGACCTCAACCGCAGGTTCGACAGCGAATGGGGCCTCAACGTCGGCGCGATGCTCTTTCGTCAAGCGCACACCGCCCTTGGCGGACGCTTGCGGCTCGCCGTAAGCGGCGGAGCTGCGCTGCCGCAGCGCGTGGCCAGCTTTTTTAACGATATCGGGATCCGCCTGCTCGAAGGCTACGGACTGACCGAGGCCGCGCCGGTGTTGAGCGTCGCGCGCCCGGACGAGCCGATAGCGCCGGGATCGGTCGGCAAACCGCTTAACGGCGTCGAGATCAAACTGGCTACCAGCGGCGGCGGCACTCTGGGCGAGATCCTCGCGCGCGGGCCGAACGTGATGGCCGGTTACTATCACAACAAGGCCGCCACCGACGAAGTGCTGCGCGATGGATGGCTTCGCACGGGCGACCTTGGCCGCCTCGACGAAGAGGGACGGCTCTACATCGTCGGCCGCGCCAAGGACGTGATCGTCGATTCCGGCGGCAACAACATCTATATCGACGAACTCGAAGAGGTTTACGGCCATTCGTCGTATATCAAGGAGCTCGCGATCGTCGGGCTCAAGGTCGGCCAGGGCGAGCAGGCGGCGGCGCTGGTAGTGCCGGCGTACGCGCGCGGCGAAAGCCGCCGCGCCGTGGAAGACAACCTGCGCGCACACTTCGAAAAGGTCGGCGCGGGACTGAGCCCACACAAACGCATCCGCATCCTGCGCTTCACCGACGCCGAGCTTCCGCGCACGCGCACACGCAAGGTCAAGCGCCAGGATGTGGTCAAGACGCTCGAGCGGATGCTCGAAGCCCACGCGCAGGAGCGCGCGGCGGTAAGCTCGGAGGTCGAGCCGTGGCTCGCCCAGGCGCTCGCGCAGGTCTCAAGCGGCGTAGAGAGCATCACGCCCGCGACCCGGTTGATCGAGGACCTCGGGCTCGATTCGCTCGCGATGGCCGAACTGGCCGAGCACATAGCGGTGCATGCCGAGCGTGAGCTCAGCCCCGAGGAACTCGGCGACCTCCGGACCGTGGACGACTTGCAGCGCGCCGTCGGCCAGGGACAGAACCGTCCGCGGCTGCCCTCCTACGCGCACTTCGCGGAGCCGTTCACGCCGGTCCTGCCCGGCGTGCTTAGACGGCTCGGCGAATCGGTGTTTCGAAGCGCGCAGCGCGCCGCGTTCGACCGATGGCTGCGGCCGCGCGTGATGGGCCGCGGCAACGTCCCCGCCAACCGAAACTTCCTGGTGGTCGCCAATCACGCGAGCCATCTCGATTTTGCGCTGGCAAGTTACGCGCTCGGCGCTGCGGGCCGCGACCTGGTGGTGCTGGCCGCCAAGGACTACTTCTTCAACACCGGAGCGCGGCGTTTCGTGGTCAGCAATTTCACCCGGCTCATCCCCTTCGATCGCGAACGCGCGCAACTCGAATCGCTCGACGACGCGATCGACGAGCTCAACTCGGGCCGCAGCCTCCTGATGTTCCCGGAGGGCACACGCTCGCCCGACGGCGCGATCCACGAATTCAAGAGCGGCGCAGGCTACCTTGCGCTGCGCGGCGGATGCGACGTGCTGCCGGTGCGGATCAGCGGCACCTATGAAGTGCTCGGCAAGGGTAGCATCATCCCCCAGCGCAGCCCGGTCGAGGTGCGAATCGGGCGCGTGATCACCAACGCCGAGTTGCGCGCGATGGCCGAGAGCGCCGAGGGCACTGGCGCCTATCGCAAGCTCGCCGACGCGATGCGCGCCGCGGTGCTCGCACTGGGTGAACGGATGCCCGCTTCCGCCGCGTCAAGGCGCGCGAGGCCCGCGCCCGCCGCCCAAGGAGAGGGCGCCGCCGCTCTGGCAGCCGCGCCGCAATCGGCGGACGAGGCTGCCGAGGGACCGGCGCGTACCGGACATCGGACGCGCCGCGCCTCCGCCCGCGGCGGCCGCCGCGCCAAGGGCTGAGCGCACGCGCCGATACGGCGCCGCGTCCGGGGCTTGTGGATCGCTGCCGCCCTCGCCGCTTAGAAGACGCGCCGCGATGGGATAGAATCGAATCGTCGGCCAGCCGTCCGGATGCGGCGGCGGCGCCGCGATCCGAAGCGCATAGCCGGACGCGCACAAGGGATGGACTGGTTCAGCAAACGCGTCGACAACCACGGCCACGCGGTGCGCAACCGCGACCGCCCCTCGGTCACCGAGATCGCTCCCGGCCTCCTGGTCGGCGAATTTCCTCGCCCGGAGGACATCGCGTGGCTCAAATCGGAGTTCGCCGTGACCGCCATCCACAATCTCCAGGATGACGAAGACCTCGCGCTCAACGGCTTGCGCGAGCGCGAGCTCACGGAGGCCTGCCGAAAGAGCGGATTGAAATTCGTCCGCACGCAGATCCAGGACGGCAGCGCGGATGCGATGGCCGAGCGGCTCGAGCATACGTTGGACGCGCTCGCCGAGCTCGTGAATTCGGGGGAGCGAGTTTATTTGCACTGCAATGCCGGCCTCAATCGCGCTCCGACCCTCGCCATCGCCTACCTGCGCGCGCATGGCGAGATGTCGCTCGATGAGGCCTGCGCCCACGTCAAGGCGCGCCGCGCCTGCGGCCCGTTTATGACGATTTTGGAGGACTACTTCGGACCGCGCCATCACAAGCCCGGCAAGTGAGCCGGCCCTTCGGGCGGGCGACGACGCGGCAACGCTTGCGCGCAGCCGCTGGCTGCGGCTTGGCGCCTGGGCCGTGCACCTGTACACGGCGCTCGGCGCGGTCGCCGGCCTGGTCTCGATCGACTACGCGGCGCGCGGCGATTTCCGGGCGAGTTTTATCGCGATGGCGGCGGCGACAACGATCGATTCGAGCGACGGCCCACTGGCGCGCCTGCTCGAGGTGCGCCGGCACCTACCGCACTTCGACGGCGCACTGCTCGACAATATCGTCGACTACCTTACCTACGTCCTTGCGCCCGTGTTCCTGATGCTGCGTGCGCAGATTCTCGAGCCCGGGGTAAGCGGCTACATCGTCGGCGGACTGGTGATGGTCGCGAGCGGCTACGGCTTCTGCCATGTCGAGGCCAAGACCGACGATCATTACTTCCGCGGGTTTCCCTCGTACTGGAACCTGGTCGCGTTTTATCTCTATTGCCTCGATCTCGGAACGCTGGCCGGCACGCTTATCGTCACGCTGTTCGCGGCGATGGTGTTCGTGCCGATCAAATACATCTATCCGAACCGCACCGGCCCGCTCCGCGTGCTGACGCTGACGTTCGCGATCGTCTGGGGCGTAATAACGCTCGCGCTGCTCGCGGCGCTTCCCGCAAAGCATCCCGTCCTCCTTGGCGCTTCGCTCTCGTTCATCGCGTATTACTTCGTCGCTTCGTTTATCCTGCACGCGCGCGCGGCGATGAAGCTAAGACGCTACAGGCGCGGCGTGTAATGGCGAGGCTCGTCGCAGGGTCCATGGCCGGCGCGCTTTCATTTGACGAGGCCGCCGCCCCAAAGCGCGCGCGATGGCTGCAGGAGGTCGAGGGCGACGCGCCCGTGTTCCTCATCGCGCCGCACGGCGGGCGCGCCGGTCCGGCGGCGTGCGCTACGGTTAATCCAAAGGTCAACGATCTGCACACCGCCGAGATCACGCGCGAGCTGGCATTTCGCCTTGGCGCCGGCGCGCTCATCAATGCCCGGATGGATCGCAACCGGCTCGACCTCAACCGGCTGAGCCAGGTGACGAGTGAAGCGCCGTGGATGCTCGAGCTAATCGCTGCCCGCCTCGAGCGCATCGCCGCGCGGCACGGATGTGCGGTGGTGCTGCTGATTCACGGATGGAACGTGATCGAGCCGCGCGTTGACGTCGGGATCGGCGTCAAGTCGGCCGCTGGCGGACTGCTGCCGGCGCGGAGCGCTCGCGTCTCCGCGAGCGAAGGCTTCATCAACGGTCCGCTGCTCGATTTCATCGAGGCGCTCACGCGTAGCGGTATCGAGCCCACCTTCGGTCTACGCTATCCGGGCGCGGGCGCCGACAATCTTCTGCAGACATTCACCGAGCGCCATGCGTCAAGCCAGATGGGCCCGCTGCAGCGACTTGCCGCGCTTAGCTCGCGCGGCGCGCTGGAAGCGGTGCAACTGGAGCTTTCGGTGGCGTTGCGGATGCCCGGGCGTTTGCGCGCAGAGACCATCGCCGCGATCGCTGGGTCGTTCGCGCGATGCGATCGGCCTCACGCTCTGCGCCATACCAACGGCGGCGAGCGCCCGCGGCGCATCGAGATCATTCGCACCGCCGAAACACCACCGCCACCGCTTCGGCAAAAAGTGCAACAGGCGTCCGCCGGCCCGCTGCGCGTGGGACTCGAGTTTTACGATCCGGCCGCGCGTATCGGCGTGATGGCAAGCTTCGATCTGGGCGCCGGCGCTGCGGGCGCGCGCGTGATGGCGATTGCGGGGCGCGAACGTATCGCGCTGTTTACCGCCGAAGGGCGCGTCGAGCGCACCGCCGAGGGTCTCAGGCTCGGCCCGCTCGCCCTCTGCTTGCGCGATGGCCGTCTGTGTTTCGATTTTGTCGGGCCGGCAGTGGTGGTTGACGACGGCAGCGCCTACCTGAGCGTCGAGCGCGCGCTCGCGCGGGCGGCGCTGCACGAATCGATGAAGCTGCATGCGGAGTTCCAAGCGTGGCCGGCAATGCATGCCGATCCGGGGGCGCCGGCCGAAACGCCAATCGAATCGATTACGCGGCGCGAAGGGGCCGGCGCGGGCATCTTCGGCAGCGTCACCGGCCATTTCTCGATCAGCGGCGAAACGAAAGCGCTCTACGCCGTCGCGCGTGCGGGGCGCTCGCTTATCGGGATCGGCAACGCCGCCTTCAGGGAACGGCGGATGATTTGGGCCATCATGGACGAGGGAATCTCACCCCGCGCCGTGGAAGCGCGCGCGCTTGTCGACAGCGACGGCGTCGAAACAGCGAGTGCGCGGCTTTGCGATCGCGAACAATGGAGCGATTCGGACCTGCAACGGCTCCGGGTTGCGCGGACGTCTTCGAGGCGTCCGCCGCGCCGAATCAGCGCGCTACTACGCCCGCAGCGCGGCGGAGCCCCGCTCGCGCTCGGCGGAGAAGTCGAGAGTTTCGTTATGCTGTCGCGGCCGGGACCCGTGCAGAGCCGAATTCTGACCTCGCTCGGTTTCGCGACCTTTCGTATCGGCGACAACACAGGCGCCGGGATGTTCGAGTGCTCGCATCGCGCCGGGCCCGCCCCGGGTGTTACGGCGCACCCAATGGACGCCGGCGGCGACTAGTCTAGTACTACTGTGTCATAAAGCTGGCAGTCGGTCTGCAGCTCTGCGATACTCTGCTGATGACGAGGCGGCCGGCGGAAGAGGCGGAGCGGTTTGAGGAGTATCTGGAGTTGCTGAGCGAGGCGATCGGCCACGCGGACCG
>DATJXN010000062.1 GCA_035500095.1 Candidatus Binataceae bacterium | reverse complement strand
ATTCGCTCCAGAGCCCTTCGCTCCCTTCTTTTCCGAGGCTTCCCCGCAGCGGATTACTCCGCTGCGACGCTCGGTAGCTATGGAGTTGAACCGACAACTTCTCCAGCGGAACTTTCATCCGCTGGACACCAGCGCCTTTCGGGGCGCACTAACAGAGCTTCCCCTAACTTCGCGCGCCGATTCGCTGCGCAGGACCCCGGTTATGCGGTTTGGGCCGATTCTCTATTCCATCGCGGACTGCGACGCCTCGATCGCGGCGAACGGGATCTGGTCGGCCGCGATCGCGCTTGTGTAATACGCCTCGGGCGCGCCCCACACGAGCGCCGGTTCGGCGCGCTTGCCGACGCCGATCGGATGCGCAAAAACCTGCTCGATGTTGGCGTTGATCCTGAGCGCGTTGGGCGCAAGCGGCGCCGCCAGCACGCCATTGCGAATCAGGTAGGAGTCGCCGCTCACCGTGCAGGTAAAGTCGCCCGCACGCTGGCCGTTGATCGGATAGGTGTACCAGACGCGGCCGACGTACAGGCCGTCGCCAACCGCGCGGATCAGTTCGCGCTCGCTCGTTCCTGCATGCGCGCGCAGGATCACGTTGGTCGCGCCCGATCCGGTGTTGGCGTCGAAACGCCGGACTGCGCTCTCGCCAAGGCGATATCCGCTGTGCGGCGGAAAGCTCGTCTGCGCAGCGCCGAGCGGGCCCAGCTTCTCAGCGCGATGCTCGTCGGTAGCAAGGCGATGGCTGTCGTAGAAATTCGATAGCAGACCGACCAGCCGTCCGTCTCGGACCATCACCGTGCGGCGCGCCGGCAGTCCCTCGCAGGTGAGGCGGCGGCGAATCGCTCCGCGCGCAGCCGCGGGATCGTCGATCAGGGTCAGTCGCCGATCCATCACCTCCGCGCCGAAACGCCCGTGGTATGCTGTACTCGCGGCGTGAAACGCGCCGGTCGAAAGCGAGGGAATCACCATGTAGTTGAGTATCTCCGCCACCGGCTGCGGGCCGAACACCACGCGGTATATTCCGCCCGGCGGCCGTTCGCCGCCGCCGAGCGCGAGCGCGCGCGCGACCGCGTCGCGCCCGGCTCGCGCCGCCGCCGCACGCATCCCGCCCGGCGTCGTGCCGAGCGCCGATGCGGAGCCCTTGGCACCGAGCGACTCGACCAGCGCCGTCACCATGCAGGTGAAGTGCGCGCCGGCCTCCGAGCGCACGTCGTCAAAGTTCGAGCTCGCAAGCGCCATCCGGTCGCGCATAATCGAGACGTCGCCGCCCAGCACCAGGCCGGGACCAGAACGGCTCGCGACCGCCGGAGCGCTGGCGAAAGCCTCGAGCGCGCCACTTACGATTTGCCATGCCGATTCGACCAGCGCTCCGTCGCCGGCGCGCATCAGGCCGCCCGCCGCCGCGCCGGCGGCACCGCCGGGCGCAAGCTTGCGCGGCGCGCGGGGCAATCCCGGGAAATGCGGGTCGACCAGCGCAGCGCGGCGTGCGCGCTCAAGCGCCATGCGGAGCGCTTCGGTCGTCAGATCCCCCGCCTCGCTCGCGGTACCGATCTCGCGCCCGTCGCGGCGCATCACGATCCGCAGCGTGAAGCCGTCGGCCACATGCGACTTGAGCTCCTCCACACCGCGCGAGGGGATGTCAGAGGTGTAGGCGATCCGCGCCACGCGATGCTCGGCCGAAACGCAGTAAATCTCGAACTCCGCGACGTCGCTCTCGCGCGTGAGCATCGCACGCGCTTCGCGCACGAACTTTTTGAGCTCCGCCGCCTCGCGCATCGCCGGCCGTTAGCCCCCGCCCAGACGCGCGCGCGAGCGCATCGTCGGCCCGCCGTTGGACATCCGCTTGACCTGCATCGGCTGCCCCTTGCCGCAGTTGGGAATCGCGATCAACCGCAGATCGTTGCCCACGGCGTCCACGTTCATGAAGAAATCCTTTGAGTCGGCGATAACGCTGCCGGCGCGGTAAAGCCGGCCGAGTCGCCCGTGGTCGATTTCGTAAACCCGGCGCGCCGAGATACGGAAGTTCTCGCGCGATTCAGCTATCGACGGGACCGCGCTGCCGCAAACGTAGTAGCCGTGCTCGACGTCGGCGATGATCCGCTGCGGATCGCTTTCGCCGGGCATCAGGAAGGTGTTCGACATGCGTATAAGCGGCACGTAAAAAACTTCGCTCGCGCGCGCCGAGCCGTTGGGCTCGACGCCGAGCACCGCAGCCGTCTCGCGTGAGTTGAGAAAGCCGCGGAACACGCCTTTTTCCACGTGCATCACTCGCCGCGCGCGCGTTCCCTCATGGTCGTAGCGATATTGGCCGTAGCCGTCGAGGCCGGGATCGGAGCACGCGCTCATCAGCGGCGAACCGACCTCGCGGCCGACCTCGCTATTGTCGAGCGAGCGCAGAAACCAGCTGCGTCCCGCGTACGCCGCTTCCATCTTGAGCGCGCGGTCCGCTTCGCTCGGATGGCCGATGATCTCGTGAGAGACCAGCGCGTTGAAATGCGGATCGGTGACCACGGTCACTTCGGCCTCGGGAGGCTTCAGCACCGGCGCCGCGGCCAATTCGCGCGCTTCGCCCGCGAGCTCGAGCGCGAACGTCCCAAGGTCGGGATTGGGCATCAGCTCGCCGCGCCATCCGTCGGAGAGACACTCGAGCCCGCGCTGCTGGCCGATCGTGTCGTAGATCTCCTGATGGCCGTCGCCGTTTTGCGCGACGATGTAGCAATCGCCCTGCGAAAACGCGAAGCCCTGGCTGATCAGCGTGCCGTCGCTGCCGGCGAATATTTCCTCGCGCAATTCGCTGAGCGCCGCGACCGCGTTGAAGGCGATCTCGCTACCCAGAGCGGCGACCCGCGCCGAGGCCTCGCGGCACAGATGGCCGATCTCGCCCGGATCGAGCGTGCGCGGGTCGCGCCGGTAGACCGCCGCGATCTGATCATGCACGGCGGCACGCGGCGCAAGCGGCGCGCCAAGCAGGCTTCGCACACGCGCCGAATTTGCCGGATTCCCGCTCAGCGCGCGGATGAGCGCGGCCTTTTCGCGCGCGTCCAGGCGCGCGCGCTCGTAAGCCTCGCCAAGCGCGGCACGGATTGCCGCCACAAGCCGCCCCGGGCGTAGCGCCAGGCGGCCGACTTCGACTCCGGTCTGACTTGTACCGGAAGCGCTCGTCATCCCCGGCGCGCCCGAGCGCTCGTCCACCCGCACGCTGACGCTGAAACCTGCGCTCTCTCCTTCCTGGGCCGAACGCGCCTCGCCGTCGGTCGCCGAAGCCGTCCGGGAAAACATCGCCTCGAAGCGTAAGTCGGCAGAGACCGCGCCGCGATGGCTGCGGATGAAGGCACGCAGCAGGCCGGGTCCTTCTCGTTTGAGGAAATCGGCCGCGTCGAAAAGATCCGTCGATGTAACCGCCGGCGCCAAGGTTAGGATGCACTCAACAACAGGAGGAACGCGGAGCGCGCCGCCGCATGCGCCCCTAGATCACGCCTTCCTGTTTGAGCCGCTCGACCTCGGCGGCGTCGAAGCCCAGGTATTCGGAAAAGACCTGATTATTGTGCTCGCCCAGCAGCGGCGCCCGCTTGACCTCGACCGGAGAGTCCTCGAGCTTCACCGGGCATCCCGGCATCGTGAACTCGCCGCGCGTGGGATGCGGCACGGTGACGACCATGCCGCGTTCGCGCAGATGCGGGTCGTTGAGCAGCTCGACGCTGTCGAGCACTTTGCCGCAGGGAACGCCCGCTTCGCCTAGGATTCTCATCACGTCATGCTTGGTGTGTTGGCCGGTCCAGGCGCTGATCGCCGCAGTCAGGTCTTCGATATGCTGCAGGCGCGAGCGCCGATCCTTGAAACGCTCATCGACGGCCATTTCCGGGCGTCCGATCACGTTGCACAGACCCGTCCACATCTCCGGCGTCGTGCACAGGATATAGACGTAGTCGTTGGGGCCGCCCGGAGCGCATGGATAAGTGTCGGCGGGCGCGCCGGCGGTGATGCGATTACCCATCCGGGGTACTGGCTTGTGCGTGATGTACGTTCCCATCATCGGCACGCGGCAGAAATTGAGAATCGCATCCTGCATCGAGAGCTCGACTTTCTGCCCCTTGCCGGTGTGCTCGCGCTGGATATACGCGGCCAGCACGCCGATCGCCGCGTGCATCCCGGTGCCGGTGTCGCCGATAGTCGGCCCGGGCTTGAGCGGCGGGGTCTCCGGCGTGCCGGTCAGCGCCATCGCGCCGCCCGAGGCCTGGGCGATCATGTCGAAGCTCTTGTATTTGCTGTACGGGCCGTACGTGCCGAAGCCCTTGATGGTCAGATAGATGAGGCGCGGATTGATTTCGCGCAGCCGCTCCCATCCAAAGCCCCAGCTCTCGAGCGTGCCGAGCGAGAAATTCTCCGACAGCACGTCGACGCTTTTCAGCAGCTCGACGAAAATCTTCTTGCCGCGATCGTCTTTGAGATTGAGCGTGATCGAGCGCTTGTTGGCGTTGAGCAGCATGAAGTAGTGCGAGTCGAGGCCCTGCTTCTCGCTCAGCTGCCACCGCCCCTGCTCGCCCTTGCCCGGCGCCTCGAGCTTGATGACGTCGGCGCCCAACCACGCCAGCATCTCGGTGCATGAAGGACCGGCCTCGAACTGCGTCAGATCGAGGACCTTTACGCCTGCCAACGCCTTTTCCATTGCCGTCCTCCTGCCGAACCTGCGCCGCGCAGTGTTTGATCCCTTCTAGCCCCTGCGGTCATCCCCGGCAAGTGCAGGATGTCGGCGCCTGTCGTGCGCGCGCGGGCGCGGTCTGCTAAGAATTGTCTGGTAGCGATGTCAAACGCGGCGGCCAGCCTCGCGCGCATCCGCGAGGAACTCAACCACAGTTTCCAGGAACGCGCCGATCTTATCGACGGCGCGCTCTGCGCGCTGCTCTCGGGCAGCCACGTGCTGATCATCGGGCCGCCGGGCACGGCCAAGTCGATGCTGTCGGACGAGCTCTGCCGGCGCATCGAGGGCGCAAACTATTTCCAGTGGCTGCTCACCAAGTTCAGCACGCCCGAGGAGATTTTCGGCGCGGTCAGCCTAAGCGGCCTCGAGCATGACGACTACCGGCGCGTCACCGCGCACAAGCTGCCCGAGGCGCACATCGCCTTCCTCGACGAGATTTTCAAGTCCAACTCCTCGATTCTCAACGCGCTCTTGACGATCATCAATGAGCGCCTGTTCCACAACGGACGCGAGCGCGTGCGCGTGCCGCTCATCACGCTGTTCGGGGCCTCCAACGAGCTGCCCGACGAGGAAGAGCTGACCGCGCTCTACGATCGTTTCATGCTGCGCTTCACCGTCGATTACATCACCGAGGAGTTCCGCTTCCTCAAGATGCTCGAAGGGACGCGTCCCGCCGCGCGCACCACGCTGAGCTTTGCCGAGCTCGACGAGATGCGCGCGCAGACCCGCGCGGTCGCGATCCCGGGCGGCGTGCTCACTGCCATCGGCGAGCTCCGCCGCGAGCTCGGCCGCCAGCAAATCGTGGTCTCCGACCGGCGCTGGCGCAATTCGCTCGACGTGCTGCGCGCGCATGCCTTGCTCTCCGGCCGCGCGGCCGTCACCGAGGACGACCTCGGCTTTCTCGAGCACGTGCTTTGGAAGGACCCTGAGGAGCATCCGAAAGTCCGCGACGCGCTCTATCGCCTGGTCAAGGGCTACGAGGAGCAGGCGCGCGAGCTCCTGATCCAGAGTCAGGAATTGCGCGACTACGCCGAGCGGGCGTGGGAGAGCGACGAACTCCGCAGCCGCGCGCTGGTCGAAGCCCACACCAAGATCGCCAACATCCTGGTGCGCTTCGATCACCTGGTGCGCGAAGCGGCCGAGAGCGGACGCACGATGCAGGGGCTGGAAGCGATGCGCTCGCAGGTCAAGGAAATTCAGCAGTCGATGCTGCGCCGGATCTAGGCCGCAGCCGAAGAGAGCGCTCGCCGATGCCAGCCGAGGAATCGACCCCCGCAATCGTGCTCCGCGCGCGCGACTACATGGAGTCCGATCGCATCGTCACCCTGCTCACGGAGCAGGCGGGCAAGCTCGGCGGCATTGCCAAGGGCGCCAAGGCGTCGCGCCGGCGCTTCGAGCATCGGCTCGAGCCGTTCTCGCACGTGATGTTGTATTTTCGTCGCCGCCCGCATGGCCAGTTGGTCTTCATCACGCGCGCCGAAGCGGCCGGCCTCGAGCCTTTTCGTCTCGAGGATGACCTCGGCCGCCTCGCGCTCGGCGCCTACATGCTCGATCTGGCCGACGCGTTGACCTCCGAGGATGCGGAAGCGTCGGGCGCTTATCGGTTGCTGGCCGAAGCGCTCTCTGCGCTCGGCGCGGGCGAAGCCGGCGCCGCGCTGCGTCAGGCCTACGAGCTCCAGATGTTCCGATGGGCCGGGTTCGGAATCGAGTTCGACCGCTGCCGCGTCTGCGGCGAGAGCCAGGCCGGCGCGCCGGCCGTATACTTCATCATCGGGCGAGGCGGAATCGTTTGCGCGCGATGCCGCGACAACGCACCCGAGGGCGGCATCCGGCTGAGCGCGGCCAGTGCGGCGGCGCTCGCCGATTTGCAGCGGATGCCGCTGGCCGCGGCCACTTCGGCGCCGGCGGCAGGCGCCGACGGCGCGCTCGCGATCGCGCGCTCCATCGCGTCGGTGGTCGATCGCAAGCTCAGGTCGGTTGAGTTCCTGGACTCGGTGATCGCACCCGCGACGCGCGCGTAACCTCGGCTCCGCGCGAGAAGCATCCACTTCTTTCGAAGACAGACGACGAGGAGCGATAGATGAAAGCGATCCGATTCGATCGGCTGGGCGGCGCGGAAGTGATGGAACTGCGCGAAGTGCCGAAGCCTGAGCCCAAGCCGGGAACAATCATAGTCAAGAATCAAGTTATCGCGATCAATTTCGGCGACATCCTGTTTCTGCGCGGCGAGTACCTGGTCAAACCCGTGTTCCCGGATACGCCCGGGATGGAAGCTGCCGGCGTGGTCGATTCTGTCGCACCCGACGTCAAGGACATCGCGCCCGGCGCGCGCATTGCCTATATCGGAATGGGCGCTTATGCAGAGTACACGCGAATTCGCCGCTCGCGCGCGATTCCGCTCCCCGACTTCATGGACTTCGAACAGGGCGCCGCGTTCCCCATCGCCGTGCTCACCGCCTGGCACCTGCTCCATAGCTGTCACCGGACCACGCCGGGACAGACAGTGATCGTTCATTCGGCGGCCGGTGGAGTCGGCATCGCGGCAGTCCAGATCGCGAAAGCCGCGGGAGCGCGTGTGTTCGGCACCGTCTCGAGCGACGACAAGATCGCGCTGGTGCGGAAGTTCGGCGCCGACGAGGCGATCAATTACGCGGCGCGCGATTTCGCGGAAGAGGCGATGCGCCTGACCGGCGGACGCGGCGTCGATCTCATCCTCGACGCGGTAGGCAAACCCACTCTCGTGAAAGGGCTCAGATGCCTCGCGCCGTTCGGTCACCTGATCACTTACGGCCGCGCGGGCGGCATCCCCGATCCGGTCAATCCGATGACGCTGTTTAGCAAGGCGTTGAAGATAAGCGGCTTCGCAGTGCCGATGGTGTACGCGATGCACGAGATTCATCGGCGGGGGCTGGAAGACGTTTACCGGCTCGCGCGCGAAGGCAAGCTGACCGTGCCGATCGGCAGGAAACTCGCGCTGGCGGACGCGGGCGAGGCGTTGCGCTACCTGCAATCGCGCCGGTCGGTGGGGAAACTGTTGCTGATTCCCTGAAGACCGCGCGGTTCTCAGTCGGCGCCCATACGCGGGCGCCGGACACCACAGTGCGGCGCAATACCCATCCGCTCGTAGTAGCGCTGATGGTATTCCTCGGCGCGATAGAATAGCGCCGCCGGAGCAATCTGGGTCACAATAGGCGCGCCGAGCTCTCCCGCTTCATCGAGACGCTTGAGCGAGGTTTCGGCCGCCGCCTTCTGCGCAACGTCGTGGTAGAAAATCACCGAGCGGTATTGCGTGCCGATATCGGGGCCCTGACGGTTCAGCGTGGTCGGATCGTGAATATCCCAGAAAAGATCCAGCAGCCGCTCGTACGAAACCATCGCCGGGTCGTATTCGACCTGCACGACTTCGGCGTGCCCGGTCTTGTCAGTACATACCTGCTGGTAGGTCGGATGTTTGAGCCAGCCGCCCATGTAACCCGAGGTCGCGGCGATAACCCCGTCGAGTTCGCGAAAGGCGGACTCAACGCCCCAGAAACATCCGCCGCCGAAAGTGGCTATTCGTCTTCGCGCCATCTTGCGGAAAACATCCTGCTTGATGAAATTCCCCTTTTCGGGCGCAAAACAGAAAGGGCGCCCCGGTGAGGGCGCCCTTCCGAATCGTAATACCCGGTTGCCCTCTACAGCTTTACATAGACGCTCTTGATCTGCGTGTAAAGCTCAATTGCGTACTTGCCCAGCTCGCGTCCGAAGCCCGATTGTTTGTAACCGCCAAAGGGCGAGATCGGATCGATCATTCCGTAGCAATTGACCCAAACGGTGCCGGCCTTGAGCGCGCGCGCGACCTTGTGCGCGCGGCCAACGTCGCTGGTCCAAACCGCCGCCCCGAGGCCGTAGTCGGTGTCGTTGCCCTGGAGCACCGCGTCGTTTTCGTCCTTGAACGGAATGGTCGCGGCGACGGGACCAAAGATTTCCTCGCGCGCGATCCGCATCTTGTTGTTCACGTCGGCGAAGACGGTCGGCTTCACGAAATAGCCCTTGCCACCCATCGCTTCGCCGCCGACGGTCACGCGGGCGCCTTCCTGCTTGCCCAGTTCAAGGTAGCCCTTGACCTTGTCGAACTGTTCCTTGGAGACCAGCGGACCCATCATGGTGCTGGGCTCGAGGCCGTCGCCCACGGTCATGCCGGCGCTGAACTTGGCGAGCGAATCGTTGAACTTGTCGTAGACGTCCTTCTGTACGAAAATCCGCGTGCCGGCGCAACATACCTGGCCGGAGTTGAAGAACACGCCCATCATCGAGTTCGGGACCGCCTGCTCCATATCGGCGTCGGGAAAGATGATGTTCGGGGATTTCCCGCCGAGTTCCAGCGACACCCGCTTTAAGTTGCCCGCCGACGCCTTGAGGATGATCTTGCCGACCTCGGCCGAGCCGGTGAAGGCGACCTTGTCGATATCCGGATGCTCGGAGATCGAGCTGCCCGCGCCGGGGCCGAAGCCGGTGATTATGTTGACGACGCCTTCGGGCAATCCCGCTTCCAGGATCAATTCGCCGAGGCGAAGCGCCGTGACCGGGGTCTGTTCGGCCGGCTTGAGAATCACGGTATTGCCGCAGGCCAGGGCCGGACCGAGCTTCCACGACGCCATCAGCAGCGGAAAGTTCCACGGAATAATCTGTCCGCATACGCCGACCGGCTCGCGCAGCGTGTAGTTGAACATCGAAGGGTCGGACGGATTGGTGTCGCCGTAGATCTTGCTGCACCATCCGGCGTAGTAGCGGAAGGTCTCGGCCGCGCCCGCGATGTCGATCGCGCGTGCCTGGGTCTTCGCCTTGCCGTTGTCGAGCGTCTCGAGCTCGGCCAATTCGTCGGCGTGCTGCTCGATCAGGTCGGCGATCTTCAACAGGTACCGGGCCCGTTGATGCGGTCCGATCTTCGACCATTTGCCGTCCTCGAACGCCTTGCGCGCCGCCTTGACCGCGTCATCGACGTCGGCCTTGTCGCCTTCGGCAATCAGCGCAAGAACCTCTTCGGTCGCCGGATTGAGGGTCTCGAAGGTCTTGCCCGACTTCGCCGGCACCCATTTTCCGCCGATAAGCAATTTCTTGGGTGAAGCTTTGAGGAAATTCAGCGCCGCGCTGGAGCGCGCGCTGCCGGCCGCCCGTTCTGCCGATGGTGTGGTTGCTCCCATAATTTGCTCCTTATGTTCGATGGCGCGCGCGCCATCGTTGAATTCGCCGCTGCCTAGGAATTAAGGCGTGCGATCACCTGTCCCATTTGCGCCGTGTCGTATGCGCAAAGCTGCCTGACCTCGTTGGCGAAGGCGCTTGAGTTCAGCGCGTCGAGCATCGCACGCACCGGAGGCGAGTCCATCTCGCGTTGCAGGATGACCACATCATAGCGCTCTTCGCGTACTGTGACAAAATCCAAACTGAAGGCCTCCGCCCCCACTCGCAGCGTCAGTCCGGCGTCAGCCTCGCCCGCCGCGATGGCGGCGGCGACCTCGAGATGGCCGCTTAGCTCGCGCGCGTAGCCTGCGATCCGCCGCGGCACGATCTTCAACTCGGCCAGCGCCTGGTCGAGCACGAGCCGTGCACCGGAACCCGCCTCGCGGTTGACGATCCGGAGGCCGGGCATTGCAAGGTCGGCGATACCACGTACGCCGAGCGGATTGCCCCGCCGGACGCCCAGCCCGAGCTCCCAGCGCGCAAAGTTCACCATAATCGCCTGCCGCCGCTTGAGCGCCTCGCGCACCGCCGCCAGGTTGTAGTCGCCGCCCTCGCGGTCGCCGAGATGTACTCCGGCGGCATGCACTCGCCCCGCGAGCAGCGCGGCGAGGGCCGCGCGGCTGCTCCGTCCGATCGGCGTAAGCGTGGTGGCCGGCCGATGGCGCGCCATCCAGTCCGCAAGAATCGTCACCGCCGGATCGCATCCCGCAACCAGCAGTGTCGCGTCGATCTGCTCGCGCGTGCGAAACGCGGCCACCTGCGCGTGCCGGCCGCGGGCGTGCTCAAGCACGCCCGCGGCCGGCACCAGGCGCATCGCTGGCGCCGGCTGGGCGAGCGCGACCAGTCGTCCGCCGACGCGCCCCAGCGCGATCGCCGGACGCGCCGGCAGCGCCGGCGCGCCTTGCCGCGCGCCGCCGCGGGCCTCGGCCCAGTCGGCCTCGAGCAGCGCCGGCGCCCCTGCGCTGCCGAAGAGCGCCTCGACGCTATGGCCCAGCTCGCGCGCAAGCGCGAGCGCCGCGCCGACACCCGGCTGATAGAGGCCGGACTCGATCGCGCCCAGGGCCTGGCGCGAGAGTCCGGCGCGCCGGGCGAGTTCGTCCTGGCTAAGTCCGCGCGCGACACGCGCGCGGCGCAGTATCGCTCCGCTCTGCTGAGCCCGCTCGTCTTCGATTTCTCGCGGCTTAGCCATGATACTTGTCAGGTCGCCTGTATAATGGCATAAACACCCCGTGATGAAAACATTCGATTCCGTTCTGTTCCGCACGGCCATCCTTACAGCCGTTCTCGCTTTCTCAATCATGCACTCGGTGCAAGCTCGCGCACAGGGTCCAGCACCCTCATCGACCGCGATGACGATTGCGAACCCGCCGCCCGTTTCAGAGCCGTCCCTGATGTCGCCCGTGGTGCAGTATTTCGTCGACTGGTTTCCGCGCGTGACGCGCATCCAGAGCGAGCAGCCGCACTGGGTCACGCCGCTGGTGACGGTAACGCCGCGCCTGGAAGAGGAGTACCGCTACGATCAGCTCTGGCAGGCGCAGCCGCATGGCAAGGCGCTCGACAACTTCGGCGCCAACAAAGGGCTCGAGCTGATTCCGTTCCAGAACACCGAGATCATTCTCGGGGTTCCGGGATGGATCGCGCACAACGGCGCGCTGCCGCCGAAGCCGAAAAAGGGCAAAAAGCCGCCCCCCAAGCCCGCGAGCGACGGCTGGGCGGATGAAACGTTCCTCATCAAGTACCGCATCCTCTCCGGCAACGAGGAAAACGGCGACTACATCCTTACCGCGTTCATGGGTTTCCAGGTGCCGACTGGCGACGACGGCAACAGCGCCGGCCACACGATTTACACGCCAACCGTCGCCTTCGGCAAAGGCTTCGGCGACTTTGCCTTTCAGAGCACCGTCGGCGTCGCGATTCCCAACGGCGGCGTCGATCGGCTCTCGATGCCGCTTAACTGGAACACCGCCTTCCAGTATCGCGTCATGAGGTATTTCTGGCCGGAACTGGAATTCAACTACACCTGGTACACGCTCGGCGAGAACACCGGCAAGAACCAGCTGTTCATCACCCCTGGACTGATTATCGGGCGCATTCCGATCCATGACCGCGTCGGGATGACCTTCGGCGCCGGATACCAGGTCGCCGTTACTCATCATCCCGCATACAACCATGCCGTTATCGCGACCGGACGTATCCCTTTCTAGGAGGGGGATGGAGCACCGATGGACAGACTCGGACGTAGCAGGATAAGACTCGCCGTTCTCGTCGCCGTCGCCGTCGCAGCCTGCGCGGTGGCGATGTTCGTCGCAGGACGCGGCGATGCCGAGGCGCTGATGCCGCTCCAGGTCGCGTACGCCGGGTCGATGGGCTCGATGATGGACGGCGGGGTGCGCCCGGCGATCGCGAAGGCTATGGGAGCCGAGCTGCAGGGACGCGCTTCCGGCTCGACCGGACTTGCCAATCTGATCATCGCGAGCAGCATCCGGCCGGACGTGTTTATCTCGGTAACGCCGGGACCGATGCGCGCCGTGCTGAAGGCGGGCAAGGCCACAAGCGCGATCCCGATCGCGCGAACTGAGATGGTTATCGCGTACAGTCCAAAGAGCCGGTACGCGGCGGCGCTGGCCAAGGCCGGCGATGCAGGCGCGACGCCCTGGTGGCAAATCCTGCAAACCCCGGGGTTTCGCTTCGGCCGCACCGATCCAAATACCGACCCGCAGGGGTTGAACATCATCTTCGTGATGCAGCTTGCGGCGGACTTTTACCATCAGCCCGGCCTCGGAGAGAAAATTCTCGCACCGCAGATCAATCCGCAACAGATTTTTCAGGAACCGCAGGTGATGGCGCGGCTGCAGGCGGGACAACTCGACGCCAGTTCGGCCTACAAGACGCAGCCCGGCGCACTTGGTCTGCCGTTCCTTGCGTTGCCGCCTGAAATCAATCTCGGCTCGTCGTCGATGGAGCAGGAGTACGCGAAGGTGAGCGTCACCCTGAACGGCAAGGTGCATCGGCCTTCCCCGCTCGTCTTCTACGCCGCAACGCTCAAGGATGCGCCGCAGCCAAAGCTGGCGGAGCGCTTTGTTGCCTGGCTTCAAGGTCCCGAAGCGCGCCAGATTCTCTCGCGCTACCGCTACGATGATCCCGGTGACGCCAAGCCGCTGGTGCCGTAGTATAGAGTGTCGTGCGATCTTCCTGGTGGGCCCGGATGGGCATGCTCGCGTTCACGCTCGCGCTGCTGTACCCGTTGCTCGGGCTTTGCGCTCCGGTCGGCCGATGGCAATGGGACGGCAGCATCCCCGGCTCGACGGCCTCCGCGGTCAGCGTATCGCTGACGCTCACGGGAGTCGCCCTGCTGCTCGACGTGATCGTCGGCACGCCGGTTGCCTGGTATCTCGCGCGTGCGACCGGCCGCGACAAGATCGCGTGGGAGGCGGCGGTCCTGGTCTCGGTGCTGATGCCGCCGCTTGCGCTGGGTATCCTGCTCTCGCTCGCCTTCGGTCCCACGATGAAGCCGGGCGCGTGGCTGCTCAGGATGGGCTTGCCGACGGCCAACAGTCCGCTCGCCTTCATCGCGACCCAGTTCTACGTGAGCGTCGGCTACTATATCGTGGCCGCGCGCGCCGCGCTCGCGGCAGTGCCCGTCGATCTCGAGCGGACAGCAGCGCTGCTCGGATTGCGCCCATACGAGGTGTTTCGCCGCGTGACTTTTCCGCTCGCGCGGCTAGGCTTCGCCGCCGCGGTGAGCCTCGCATGGGTGCGCGCGCTCGGCGAATTCGGCGCGGTGGTCGTAACCGCCTATTATCCGAGCGGGATGCCGGTGCAGATATGGATCAACCTGCAGGACGCCGGGATGCCGGCGGTTATGCCGCTGCTGGTGGTATTCCTTCTCACCGCGCTGCCGCTCCCATGGGCGATTCATCTGCTCGCGCAAAGGCGCTACGCCGATGCCAACGCTTGATGCGCGTATCGTAAAGCGCCGGCGCGCGCTTACCGTGGACGTGCGCTTGCGCCTGGAGCAGGGAGAGCGGCTTGGGCTCTTCGGCGCTTCGGGAGCGGGCAAGAGCACCGTGCTCTCGTGTCTTGCAGGAATCGAAGCGCCCGACGCCGGCCGGATTCAGCTTGGCGACACGCTGCTGTTTCCGCCGCATCTGCCGCTCTATCAACGGCCGCTCGCCTATCTCACGCAAAGCGACTCGCTTTTTCCCCATCTAAGCGTGGCGGACAACGTCTGTTTCGGACTGCGCGGACACGAGGACAACGGCGCGCGCGGATGGGTCGAGGAACTCAAGCAGCGCCTCGCGCTCGGGCCGCTATGGAACGAATCGGCGCAGCGGATTTCCGGCGGCCAGGCGCGCCGCGTCGCGCTTGCGCGGATGCTCGCTCGGCGCCCGCCACTCCTTCTGCTCGACGAACCGTTCACGGCGCTCGACGGTCCCACGGTTGCGGATCTCGTAGAAGCGATCCTGCAATGGCATCGCGAACTCGGCTTCACGCTCATCGCTGTGGACCATCGCGCGGACATCCTGGAGCGGCTGTGCACGCGCGCCGCGGCGATCGAAGACGGGCGCGTCGTCCAGGAAGGTTCGTGGGACGAGCTTACATCGGCGCCGGCGACGCCGATGCTGGCGCGCCTGCTCGGGATCTGACCCAGGGCGGCTTGGCCGCCTCCGGCGCGCCGCGGCGCGCGCGCCGCTCAATCCTCGACGATCAGCGGGGGCTTGAAACGGCCGTTTTCGTATTCCACCAGCACGATTCCGCAGTTGGGCGGAACGTGCGCGTTGTCCCAATGTCCGACGAGGTGCGCCCAGCACGTCAGCATCACGCCGCCGTGGCTGACCACCGCCAGTTCGCCGCCGCCGGCGAGCACCGCCAGCCGCTCGAGGATTGGCGCCACGCGCACGCGTACGTCTTCGTAGCTCTCGCCGCCCTCCGGACGCCACAGCCACATCTTCTCGGTTTCGAACGTCGGATCGTCGCGCACCGCGTCGTAAGGCTGTCCGCGCAAGTAGCCGAAGTGACGCTCGTAGAGGCCGGGCTCGACCTCGACCGGCAAGCGCAGCGCGGCGGCGATAATCTCGCCGGTCTCGCGCGCCCGCGCGTAGGGGCTGGTGATGACGAGGCGCGGATTGAAAATCCGCGCGATGCGGCGTGCCGCCTGCGCGGCCTGCTCGCGCCCCAGGTCGGTGAGCGGCGCGTCGGGAGTGGTGGTGAAGCGGCGCTCGCGATTACCCTCGCTCTCGCCGTGACGGACCATTATCAGCTTACCCATCTATCGGAGTTGCCCAACTATCGAATCGTCCATCGCAAACGTACGGCTCCGCTTTCCCCGCGGTTTGCGGGTCAGGTTTTCGTGCCGCCGCCCTCGGGGTTGTTGAACGCGCGGCGCAGGTTCAGAAACGGCTCGAACAGATCGAGCGGAATCGGAAAGACGGTGGTCGAATTGTTCTCGGCCGCGATCTCCTTGAGCGTCTGCAGGTAACGGAGCTGAAGCGTTACCGGACTCTTGTTCATGATCTCGGCCGCCTCGGCCAGCCGCTGCGCGGCCTGGAACTCGCCTTCAGCCGCGATCACCTTGGCGCGCCGCTCGCGCTCCGCTTCGGCCTGCGCGGCGATCGCGCGCTGCATGTCCTGCGGCAGATCGATGTTCTTGAGCTCGACCAGGGTGACCTTGACGCCCCACGGTTCGGTCTGCGCATCGACGATCTCCTGGATGCGCGCGTTGAGCTTGTCGCGCTGGGCCAGTAATTCGTCAAGTTCGGTCTGGCCGCCGACGGAACGGAGCGTGGTCTGCGCCAGCTGCGTGGTCGCAAAAAGGTAATTCGCGACCTCGGTCACGGCGCGCGAGGGGTCGAGCACGCGGAAATAGAGCACCGCGCTCACCTTGATCGTGACGTTGTCGCGGGTGATCACGTCCTGGGGCGCGATGTCCAGAGTGACCGTGCGCAGATCGACGCGCACCGATCGCTCGAGAACCGGAATGATGAAAATCACGCCCGGACCGCGAAACGGGGTGAGCCGGCCCAGCCGGAAAACCACCGCCCGTTCGTATTCGTTGAGCACCCTGAGCCCGCTTAGCAGGATCGCGACGCCAATCACGATGATGATTCCCAGTGCCGGTCCCATAAATCTCTCCCCGCCTTCATCTCGCGGGCGCCGGCGCCCGCAGCTTCGTACAGTTTGAGGAAAATGCCGCTCTACGATTCGCCGCGCACCTCGATCTCCAGTCCGTGCACTGCAATCACGCGCGCCCGGGCGCCGACGCCGAGCGCTTCGCTGCTTGCCGCGCGCCAGTGCTCGCCGTGCACGAAAACCCGTCCCGGCGCGCCCGGTGCGATCGCTTCGCGCACTTCGCCAATTTCGCCGACCATCCCTTCGCGCCCGGTCGTGGGACGCCGATGCCGCTCGCGCAGGACGATCCAGCCAAGGCCCAGGATGAACGCGCTCATCGCGGCCGCCGCGCCGGCGATAATCCCGCGGTTCACCTCGAGGTCGGTCTGCGAGCTGTCGATCAGAAACAGCGAGCCGATCACGAACGCGATCACCCCGCCGATGCCGAGCACGCCGTAACTGCGGAGAAAGGCTTCGGAGACGAGCATCCCGATTCCCAGCATTAACAGCAGCAGCCCGGTCAGGTTGATGGGCAGGATCTCGAATGAGCCGAGCGCGAGCAGAAGACAGATCGCGCCGACCACGCCCGGGAGGTAGAAGCCCGGATGGGCGAACTCGAAATAGATCCCCACGATTCCGGCCAGCATCAGCAGGTACACGATGTTGGGGTCGGCGAGCACGTTGAGCAGCGCCTGCCCCAGCGTCATCCGCAGGCGGCGAATCGCGGCGTCGGCGAGCTTGAGCTTCACCACCGCACCGCCGCCGACCTTGACCTCGCGGCCCGATGCCTGCACCAGCAGGCTCCGCAGGTCGGGCGCGACGATGTCGATCACGTGGCGCTTGAGCGCCTCGGCTTCGCTGATCGCCGCGCTCTCGCGCACCGCCTGCTCGATCCATTCTTCGTTGCGGCCGCGCGAGCGCGCGATACTGCCCGCAAACGAAGCGGTGAAGTTCTCGATCTTCTTGCCTACCACGCCTTTGATCTCGCTGCCGCCCTCGCCCACCGGATGCGCCGCGCCGATCGTGGTCCCGGGCGCCATCGCGGCGACTGCCGCCGCCTCGGTGATGAAGGTCCCGGCCGAGGCCGCGCTCGCGCCCGACGGCGCCACGTAAACGATCGTGGGAAGTGGCGCGTTGAGCAGGTCCTTGACGATGCGCTGCGCCGAGCCGAGCAATCCGCCGGGGGTGTCGAGCTCGATCACCAGCGCGCCGGCGTTACGCGCACCGGCGTACGCAATTCCGTCCTCGATATACGCGGCTACCGCCGGGTTGATTGAGCCGTCAACCTTGATCAGGCAAACCCACGGCGGCGCCTCGATAGCCGCAGCCCCCGCGGAGGGCGTGGCCAAGCTCGCTGCGCGGTGGTCGTGTTCGGCGGCGGCGAGGCCGATCCCGCCGAGCACGAGCGCGCATAGCGCAGCGCACACCCGCGGCGCGGATGCCCCAATTCCCCCCCTCGCTATCACGGCCGCCGACTCATCGCGCGCCCCCGCGCGCCGGTACCTCGAGCCCGAGCAGCTTCATCACTTCCTGTATATCCTGCCATACCACCCGCTTCTCGCCCGGACTGCGCAACAGGTAGGCCGGATGGAATGTCGGCATCAGTTTGACGCCGCGCACTTCATGCCAGTTGCCGCGCAGCCGGCTGATCGGCGTCTTGACCTTCAGCAGCGCCTGCACCGCGAAGGTGCCGAGCGCGACGATCGCACGCGGACGCACGAGATCGATCTGGCGCATCAGGAACGGCTCGCACGCGGCGACTTCGTCGGACTCGGGATTGCGATTGTCGGGCGGGCGGCACTTGATCACGTTGCAGATATAGACGTCGGACCGCTTGAGGCCCATCCCGCGCTCGATGATGTCGGTCAGCAGTTGCCCGGCGCGGCCGACGAACGGCTCGCCGCGCGCGTCCTCGTCGGCGCCGGGAGCCTCGCCAACGAACATCAGGTCAGCCCCGGGATTGCCGACGCCGAAGACCAGATGCGTCCGCAATGGCGCGAGCTTGCAGCGCTTGCAATCGCCGATGAAGGCGCTCAACTCCTCGAGTGACGTGGTTTTTTCGAGGCCCGGATAGCGCGAGAGCAATTCCCCGGGCGCCGGCAGCGGCGCGGGCCGCGATGAAGCGGCGGCGGCGCGAGCCGAGTCGCCGGCGGACGAGACGGCTGCGGCGGCAGGGGCCGGCGGTTTGGATACGGATGCGGGTTTGTCGGCGGCGGCAGTGGCAGCGCGTGCCGCCGTAGCGGGCAACCCCTCGAGTCCCTCCTCGGCGAGTTGCGAAAGGTAATCGCGGACGGAATCCAGGAGCAGGCGGCGATGCTCTGGCGCGCTCAGGTCGCGGCTCATAACATCAGGTCAGCGTCCGGCCGCGGTCCGGGCCCCGGATATGATTATCGCCACCGTAATCGCCCTCGTCGTCGGGTTCATCGCGCTCAGCGCTCCGCCGGCCTTTGCCTGGGGGCCGGTCACTCATATTGCCCTGGGGGTGCAAGTGCTTGCGAGCGTTAGCACCCTGGAGGAGCCCCTACAAGCCATCCTACTCTCAATGCCCGACGCTTTCCTGTATGGCTCGCTCGCGCCCGATATCGTGCAGGGGCGCCGTCTGCAGAGCCGGCTGCGGCGCCATTCGCACAACTGGGCGACCGGTTTCGGGCTGCTGAGCGCCGCGCGCGGGAGCGAGGAGCAGGCCTTTGCGCTCGGCTACCTCGCCCATCTCGCGGCCGACGTGCTCGCGCATAATTTCTATCTGCCGACGCGCTGGATCGGCCGCTTCAACACCACGGTCGCGAGCCATATCCTGAGCGAAGCGCGTTTCGACTCGATGCAGGATGCGGCGCATCGCGAAACCCTTGTGCGGTTGATGGCGATCGACTTTCGCGCCCTCGACAAGACGCTCAGCCGCCAGATCGATTCCCCGCTGCTCCCCTTCCGCGCGCAAAAGCGCATCTTCGAGGGCGGGCTGCGCAGGATTCGCCAATGGAATCGCGTCATCCTGGCGATAGGCCGGCTCAGAGCCCATGACCGCGCGGATGCCGAAGTCTTCTGCTCGGCTTCCTGCTCGGCGATCGACGGCGTGATGCGTGACGGCGACGAGGCGCCCGCCTGCCGGTTCGATCCGATGGGCCAGCGAGCGCTGCGCAACGCCCAGCGCGCCCGCCGCACGCTGCAACGCCTGGCACGGATGGGGCCGGAAACCAGGCGCGCCGCGCGCCAGCTGGCCAACTCGACGGTCGCGGAACTGCGCTCGCATCTGAGCCAGGTGCCCTTCGGAGGTCCGTCGAAGCCGTCCTGAGCGCGCGAATCCTTCCCAATTGCTCGGCCAAAAAGAGGGCAGGCCGCGGGCTTGTGATACGCGCGCTATCGGTGTTATCACGGCGACGCCGGCATCATTCCGGCGAGGAAGCCCATATGGAAAACGGCGGCAAGCAAAACCCCAACATGTTGTCCGGCGTGCGCGTGCTGGACTTCACGCAATATCTCGCAGGCCCGACGGTAACGCGATTCATGGCCGAGATGGGCGCCGACATCGTCAAGGTCGAGCAGGCGCCGATGGGCGACCCGGCGCGGCTCTTGCCCGCCATACGCGACGGCCGGAGCGCCTACTTCGTCCAGCAGAACCGCGGCAAGCAGAGCCTTTGCCTTGACTTCGCCAAGCCTGAATCGATCCAGCTTTTGCGCGAGCTCGCGAAAAAGGCCGACGTGGTGGTGGAAAACTACGGGCCCGGCGTGATGGAAAAGCGCGGCCTCGATTACGCCTCGCTAAGCAAGCTCAACCCGCGGATCATCATGGCGTCGATTTCGGCCTTCGGGCGCAAAGGGCCGCTCTCGCACAAGGTCGGTTACGACTTCATCGCCCAGGCCTTCTCGGGACTGATGCACATGACGGGCGACCCCAACGGACCGCCGATGTTCGTCGGGCTGGGCATCGGCGATCAGACGAGCGGCGTGCACGCGTTCTCGGCGATCGGCTACGCGCTATTCTATCGCGAGCGCACCGGGATCGGCCAGTACATCGACATCGCGATGGTTGATACGCTCTACCACATGCACGAAGCGAACATTCAGGTATGGGCGACCACCAATGGCGAGTACGTGCCCAAGCGGATGGGCTCGCAGCATGAACTGGTGAGCCCGTGCGGCTCGTTCAAGGGGCCCGAGGGCTACATCGTGGTCCTGGTGCTCGACCGGCAATGGCCCTCGATGGCGCGCGCGATGGGCCGACCCGAGCTCACCCAGGATCCGCGTTTCGCCACGATGCGCGACCGGGCGAAGAATCGCTTCGAGCTCGCCGCGATCGTCGAGCAGTGGATGCAGGCGCAGCCCTCCAACGAAGCGGTGCTCAAAATTCTCGAAGAGCATCGCGTCGCCGCGGCGCCGGTGATGACCGTGGTCGAGACGGTGAGCCATCCGCACTACAAGGCGCGCAACATGATTCGCACGGTCCCCGATCCGATCCTGGGCGAAGTGATGATTCCCGGCTTCCCGCTGAAGTTCTCGGCCTTCCCCGAGCCGCTGGAGATCAGGGCGCCTCTGCTGGGCGAGCACGGGCCAGCGATTTTACGCGGGCAACTCGGAATGGGCGACGCCGAGATCGCACAATTGCAGAGCGCCGGCGTGCTTCACTCGGAGAACAAGTAGGCCGGGACGCGCGCGCCGTGCGCAACGGTGCGCGCGTTGACATTTTTCGCGGACTGGCGAAGTTAAGCAATCGCAGTTTATTTCCGTAACTTAACATCCGGGAGGAGAAATCATATGCAAGTCGGTTATTTTCCCTGCACCCAGGATCCGCCCAACGGCGCCAATATCGGCGGCGTGCTCCGCGAAGCGATCGTCGAGGCGCAGGTTGCGGAAGAGAGCGGATTCGACAGCTGCCTGTTCAGCGAACACCATCAGCAGGAAGACTGTTACATCCCCAACGTCATCCTGATGGCCGGGATGGTCGGGGTGTGCACCAAGAAGATCAAGGTCGGCACCTGCGTCACGCTGATTCCGCTGTGGCATCCGGTGCACGCCGCCGAAGACGCCGCGATCGTCGATCAGATAACCGGCGGCCGCATGATCCTGAGCGTCGGCGTGGGCTACCAGGACCGCGACTTCGAGGCCTTCGGTCTTTCGATCAAGGAGCGCGCCGGGCGCAGCGAGGAAGGCGTCGAAGTGCTCAAGAAATGCTGGGAGCAGGAGCGCTTCAGCTATCACGGCAAGTTCTACAACCTCGACAACGTGATGATCACGCCCAAGCCGCTGCAGAAGCCGCGCCCGCCGATCTGGATGGCGGCGTGGAGCGACGTCGGGATCAAGCGCGTCGCGCGCATCTCTGACGCATGGATAACCTCGCCGCTCGAGCACGTCAAAGTGATCAAGCGCTTCGCCGACCTCTATCGTGCCGAGTGCAAGAAGCACGGCAAGAAGCCGTACCTGGTGCTGATGCGCGACATGTGGGTGTCGGACTCGATGGATTCGGCGCGGCGCGAGAGCGGCCCGCTGATGTACACGCACAAGTTCTACTACCGCAACAACGGCTACGCGCCGGACGAAGTGATCGACAAGGTCAAATCGGAAAACGACTGGACGTTCGACGTCGCCTCGCCCAACCGCCTGATCGTCGGCTCGCCTAAGGATTGCCTCGAGCAGCTGCAGATGTGGCAGCGCGAGGTGCAGCCGGACTACCTCGTCCTGCGCATGCGCCATCCGGGCGGCCCTTCGCACGAGCGCACCAAGGAAGCGATCCGGGTGTTCGGCAAGGAGATCGGCCCGAAGCTCTGATTCGCTGAATCGAATCGGTTCCCGTGCGGGCTGCGGCCGCGGCGCGATCGCCGCGGCCCGCATTTTTTTCACCACGATGCGGAGCTACGGCGGGAATTGCCCGACCAGCGGCGGAGCTTGCGCGATCAGCGGACGGCGCGCAGCGTGCGGCGGCCGGATCGGGCCGCGCGCACGGCGAGCAGCCGATCGAGGATCACGTCGGCGACCTCGTCCTTGGTGAGCTTGGGATGCTCGACGGCGCGGCCGTCGTCGCCGATGATCGTCACCACGTTGGTATCGACGGCAAAGCCAGCGTCGCTGCGCGACACATCGTTGGCGACGATGAAGTCGAGGCGCTTGCGCCGCAGCTTGTCGGCGGCGTTTTCCTCGAGCCCCTGGGTCTCGGCGGCGAAGCCGATCACGATGCGCGAGCCTTTGCGCGCGCTGAGCCGCGGCATTTCGTCGGCGATGCCCTCGAGTTCAAGCGTCATCCCGCGCGCGTTTTTCTTGATCTTGTGCGGGGCCTGGAGCGCGGGACGAAAATCCGCCACCGCCGCCGCCATCACCAGGGCCGTGCTCCATGGAAAGTCGCGCGCGGTCGCGCTCAGCATGTCGGCCGCGCTTACCGTGTTGATCCGCTCCGCGCCGTAGGGCGTGGCAAGCGGCGACGGCCCGGCAATCAGCTTCACGCTCGCGCCACGCTTCCACGCCGCGCGTGCGATCGCGAAGCCCATCTTGCCCGTCGATCGATTCGAGACGAAGCGCACCGGGTCGATCATCTCCTGCGTCGGCCCCGCGGTGACCAGGATGCGTTCGGCGCCGAGGTCGTGCGGCGACAGCATCCGCGCGATTTCCTCGACGATCGAAGCCGGGTCCGGCAGCCGCCCCTTGCCCTCGTAGCCGCACGCGAGCTCGCCCGCGGCGGGCTCGATAACCGTGACCCCGCGCGCGCGCAGCCGGGCAAGGTTCTCGACCACGGCCGGATGCTCGTACATGTGCACGTTCATCGCCGGCGCAAAGGCGACGGGGCATCGCGCGGCGAGCAGCACGGTGGTGAGGATATCGTCGGCGATCCCGGCCGCGGCCTTGCCGATTACGTCGGCACTGGCGGGCGCAATCACGATCGCGTCGGCGGTGTCGGCGAGCCGGATATGGCCGATCTCGGACTCCTGGGTGAGGCTGAAGGTGTCGGTCGCGACCGGATTGGCGCTGAGCGCCTGGAGCGTGAGCGGCGTGATGAACTCGGCGGCGTTGCGCGACATCATCACGCGCACCCGCGCCTGCTCGGCGCTCAGCAGTCGCACCAGCTCGGCGGCCTTGTAAGCGGCGATTCCGCCGCACACGCCGAGCACGATCGTCTTGTCCTTCAGCACACCCATCGCAGCACGCTCATCGCAGCACACTCATGGTGGAACCAATTCTACGGCGGCGGCGGCAGTCGGAGAAAGAGCCTCGCGGACGCGGCGTCCGATCCCGCGCCTAAGGGCGCGAACCGAAAAAGACCGCGAAGCGCCATTGCTTGAACGCGCAATCGACCTCGACAAAGCCGGCGGTGCGCATCCATTCGAGCTGATCGGCGAGCGTGGCGCATCGGTCGTGCCGCATCCGCTCGACCGCCCGCTCGTATTCGGCGCGGTCAACGCCCGAACCCAGCACCTGCTCGTCCCACAGCCGCCGATAGCGTGCCTCGGCCGCCGGCGTGGGCCCCAGCACCTGCTCGGCATTGACGAACAGGCCGCCCGGCCGGAGCGCCTCGAGGACGCGCGCGAAGAGCGAGCGCTTGGCGCCGTCGTCAAGGTGATGGATTGAGAGCGCGGAGACCACCAGGTCCCACGGACCGCCGAGGCTCTGCTGCGTGTAGTCGCTCACCTCGAAGCTCACGCTTGAGCGGCCGGCGGTGGCGAACCTCTGCCGCGCCTGCGCGAGCATTGCGTCGGACACGTCGACTAGGTGAATCCTCGCTCCAGGCAGGCGCTCGAGTACCATCGCGGAAAAGAGCCCGGTGCCCGCGCCGAGATCGAGTACGTCGAGTGCCGCCGGCGCGCGCGCGCCGGCCCAGTCCGTGATCGTGTCGAGCGCGCTTCCGTAGAAGCCGTCAAAGCATGGGACCAGATTGCGCCGCACGGCGTCGTAGCCCTGCGCGCCGAGGCTGAAAAGGCGGCCTACCGTGTTGCTGGAACCGCTCATCGGCTGCGATGCGGGGGCGGCGTGATCGGCGTCCGGCTTCGCGCCGGGCGCGCGCGGCGTTAGCGCTCGATCTCGCCGCTGATGAACTTCTCGACCCGTTCGCGGGCGATATCGTCGGCGATCTGGCGCGGCGGATGCTTCATCGTGTAGGCCGCGATCGAGTAGAGCGGTCCGCCGATCTTGCGATCGCGCGCCAGCCGCAGGCATCGAATCCCGTCGATCACCACGCCCCCCGAGTTGGGCGAATCCTGCACCGACATCCTGAGCTCGAGCTCGATCGGAATTCCGGCGAAGCCCTCGCCCTCGATCCGCAGAAAGCAGACCTTGTTGTCGTGCTGCCAGGCGACATAATCCGAGGGACCGATATGCACGTCACCATCGGGCATCCGCTCGGGCATCACGCTCTGCACCGCCTCGGTCTTGGACTTGCGCTTGGAGCCCAGACGCGAGCGGTCGAGCATGTTGAGGAAGTCGGTGTTGCCGCCGGTGTTGAGCTGGTAGGTGTGGCGCACCTTGATCCCGCGGTCGGCGAACAGCTTCATGATGGTGCGATGCAGTATGGTCGAGCCGAGCTGCGACTTGACGTCGTCGCCGATCACCGGAATCTTGCGCTCGCTGAACTCGGCCGCCCATTTCTCGTTCGAGACGATAAACACCGGCATGCAGTTGAGCAGGCTCACGCCCGTCGCCAGACAGGCGCGCGCGTAACGTTCGACCGCCTTCTGGCTGCCTACCGGCAGATAGCACAGCATCACTTCGGCGCCGCTCTCGCGCAGCCGCCGTTCGATATCGACCGGCTTTTCCTTGGACGGCAGGAAGCTCGATTCGGGCGGGTACTGGGCCATGTGGTCGGCGACGCCGTCGTGAACTTCGCCCATATCGACGGTGACGCCGTAGTTCGGCAGATCGCGCCAGATGGTGATGGTGTTGTTCGGCGGCGCGAAGCAGGCGTCCTCCAGGTGGCGTCCGACCTTGCGCGAATCGATATCGAACGCGCAGGCGACCTCGATATCGCCCGGCTTGTAGCCGCCAAGGTCGTAGTGCATCAGGCCGACCGGGCTGCACTGCGCTTTGGCCGGGGCATTGCGGTAATACTCGATGCCCTGGAGGAGTGAGGACGCGCAGTTACCCACTCCGACGATCGCTAATCGAATCTTCGCCATATTCCCCTTCTCAGTTCACCGCCCCGTTTTCACAGGTAATCCCCACAAATGTCCCTCAGGCGCGCCCGTCGCGGCCGCCCCCGAGAGATAAGCGGAACTGATAGTGCTCTGTCGTTTTATCGGAGCGCGCGAGCAAAGTAAATTGGCCGGACCGCAGTTACCAACAGCGTCCGGGACGGTGGAATTAGCCCGTTCGGTCCTGGGCTTACGCGCAAAAAACATCGCGTCAACGAACAAAGGGCGAACGATACTTGCCGCTAGTCCTTCGGCATCGCAGCGAGCACGCCGCGCGCGAGATCCATGAAGGCGCGGCTCGCGGGATGCTCGGGGTCTTTCAGCACGATCGGCATCCCCGCGTCGCCTGCCTCTCGCACCTCGATATGTATCGGGATCTGCGCCAGCACGCGGGTGCCCTCCTCCATCGCGAGTTTTCCTCCGCCGCCCGCGCCGAACAGCTCGTCGCGCTCGCCACAGTCGGGGCACACGAAGCAGCTCATGTTCTCGACCACGCCGATAATCGGGCAGTGAAGCTGATGGAGCATCTGCACCGCCCGCGTCGCATCAAGCAGCGCGACGTCCTGCGGCGTGGTGACGATGACGGCGCCGTCGAGCGCGACCTGCTGCGCCAGGGTGAGCTGTGCGTCGCCGGTTCCCGGCGGCAGATCGACGATCAGAAAATCCTGCGTGCCCCAGAGTGTGTCCTTGAGAAACTGGCGCACCGCGCCCATCACCATCGGGCCGCGCCAGATGACCGGCGACTTTTCGGTCAAAAAGAAGCCCATCGAGATGAGCTTCACCCCGTAGCGCTCGACCGGATAGAAATTCTGGCCGCCGGCCGCGCGCGGCCTCTCCTCACCCACGCCGAACATCATCGGGACGGACGGCCCATAGATGTCGGCGTCCATCAGCCCCACCGTCATACCGAGCCGCTTGAGCGCCATCGCAAGGTTCACGGCGACGGTCGATTTGCCGACCCCGCCCTTGCCGCTCAGCACGGCGACCACGTAGCGCGTGCCCTCGAGGCGCACGCGGCCGGTCTTCTCGCCCAGCTCGGCCTCGAGCTTGCGCAGCTTGAGTTCGACCCGCGCGACGCCCAGGTCGCGCTTGAGCCTGGTGCTGATCGCGCCGGCGAGATCGTGCATCAGGCGATCGTCCTCTGTCGCCTTGCGCAGGATCACCGCAAAGCCGCCGGGAGATTCCAGCGGTTCGACGGCTTCGACTATTCCCAGAGAAACGACGTCGGCGGCGTAGCCGGGGTAGCTCACGCGCCCGAGCGCCTCGAGCACTGCATCGACGGTTATCTGCCTGGCCACAGAGCGATTATTTCAGAAGCCGCGGCGCGCGCGAAGCGTACTTGATGTGGTAGGACGTAGAGACCTGCTCGGATCGATATCGCGAAGCCCACATTTGGAGGTTAATGCCAGTGAAGCGCACATTTTCAATCGTAAGTCTGACAGCTGTCGCGCTGACAGCCATTGTGCTGACGGCGGTCGCGGGAAGCCTGACCTTTTGGACCCCAGGCGCCGCAGCCCAACCCTTCATGTCCGGGAACCAGCAGGGCCCAGCATCCCAGGCCGCGCCCGCTCAGCCCGGCGGCTGGAACATGGGCATGGGGCGGGGACCGATGAACGGAGCGCCCGTGTGGAGAGGTCATAACATGTGGGGCGGCCCGAACATGTACGGTCCCGGCATGATGGGCGGTGAGAACATGATGGGCCGTGACATGCACGCGATGCCGATGATGCCCGCTTGCGGCCACGGCATGATGGGGCCGGGACCGATGATGGGGATGGGACCAATGGGACAGGGACCGATGGGGAAGA
>DATJXN010000061.1 GCA_035500095.1 Candidatus Binataceae bacterium | reverse complement strand
CCATCGCAACAGGTTCTCATAGGCGGGAACGAGTTGTTCGATCTCGTTCTCGTTCAGCACGAGTCCCCATTCGGCCAGCCTTGCGACAATTGTTTCTTTCACAGCCATGGCAATTCTCCCGCGTTTGCCCGCATCGTTTCGCCGACGCCGCTCTGCGTCGGGTCATCGTGCGCGACGGACCTGTGTGACTGCGTCGATTATACGGGCGATCGAACGTAACCTCCGGGCAGGCTGCCTGATTTGAGCCGGGATTTTCGTCTTTTCTACTACTTAGCCAGGTTTCGGTCTACGGTGATTCCAGCGGCGACAAGGCGGATTTTATAAGACGCGCGCGTCAATGCTATTGACGACCATCGGAGAGTCATGACGATGGCAGCTTCACATCAATTACGGTTGGGCGCGTTCATGCGCCCGGTTAGCATCCATACTGCCTGGTGGCGCTATCCGGGAGCGTTCCCGGACGCCAACTTCAACTTCGAGCATCTCAAGCGCTTTGCCCAGACCCTGGAGCGCGGTCGATTCGACGCGTTTTTCATGGCCGACCATCTGGCCGTGCTCAACATGCCGATGGCAGCCCTCAAGCGCAGCGCCACGACGACGTCGTTCGATCCGTTGACGCTGCTGCCCGCGCTGGCGATGGTGACGGAGCGTTTGGGGCTGATCGCGACAGCGTCCACGACCTACAACGAGCCGTACCACATCGCGCGGAAATTCGCCTCGCTCGACCATATAAGCGGCGGCCGGGCCGGTTGGAACCTTGTGACTTCCGGCAACCCGCATGAGGCGATGAATTTTGGATTGGACGAGCATGTCGAACACCAGACGCGCTACCGGCGGGCGCGTGAGTTCTTCGACGTTGTCACCGGCTTATGGGATAGCTGGGCCGACGACGCCTTCATCCGTGACGTCGAGAACGGCGTCTTTTTCGATCCCGAGCGGATGCACGTGCTCAATCACAAGGGACCATTTCTTTCCGTGCGCGGCCCGCTCAACATCGCGCGCCCAATCCAGGGCTGGCCGGTCATCGTGCAGGCAGGCGCGTCGGAGGCGGGCCGCCAGATCGCCGCGGAGACGGCGGAGGTAATATTCGAGGGCGGGAGCAATCTTGCGGACGCGAAGCACTTCTATGCGGATGTGAAGGGTCGCATGGAAAAGCTCGGGCGCTCACGCGAGCATCTCAAGATTTTGCCCGGCGTCCTGGTCGTAGTCGGCGATACTGCTGCCGAAGCCCAAGCGAAGAGGGCGCTGCTCGACAGCTTGGTACATCCGGATAGCGGCCTTGCCTCGTTATCAGCGCAGCTTGGCTACGACGTGTCGGACTGCGATCTCGATGGTCCGCTGCCGGAGATCCCCGAAAGCAACGCCAGCAGGAGCGGGCGGCAGCGACTGGTGGACCGCGCGAGACGCGAAAACCTCACGGTCCGGCAATTGGCTCAGATCGCTGGCAGCTACGGTGGGTTGGCGATGGTTGGCACTCCTGCGATGATCGCCGACGAGATGGAGCAATGGCTGGTCAGCGAAGGGTGTGACGGATTCAACGTCATGTTCCCTTATGTGCCAGGCGGCCTCGACGATTTCGTCGACCACGTTGTTCCTGAGCTGCAGCGGCGCGGCATCTTCCGGCGCGAATACGAAGGTAAGACGCTGCGGGAGAATCTTGGGCTGCCGCGTCCGACGAATCGCTTTTTCAGCAATAATCGGCCGAATCACCGACAGTGAAAAGCGAAACTTCGAGTGGCCTGCCGAAGTCTTCGCCCATCAGGCACGGTTCGCTGACTCAATTGATATCAGCTTAGAGGTTCGTCGCAGCCTCTCGGTCGAAACCGGTCAATAATTTGGTGCGGATCAATTTTCGAGAACAGATGCTCCAGCATACCTCTCCCTGGAAGAAGAAAGTTGCAAAAATGTCGGCACGTGATCAAACATTGAGTCCTGGCTGGTTAGACACTCACGTCGAACGCAAGAAACGCCAATGGCGAAGTTCCTTCGGATCGGAGTTCATCATTCGAATGTATCCGGCTATACGTCCAAGGCATGGTCGGTTCGCCGGGTCGGATCGACTGTGCTGTTGAAGTGGGGCGCTGTCGAGGTTCGTGGAGCGGGCCGCCACAGACGGATCTTCTGGACGGGTGCACCTCGGCAGAAAAGTGTTCGCTGTGGCACGGAGAAACGCGCAAGAGACTATGTGAAAAGCGCAATTTCACGACGGGTGGGCCATCAATATGAACGGTTGCCGGAAGACATGCCCATCCGGCGATATCCCGGACGCCAAAGCGTTGAGTTAGATCGCAAGCTCGCCACGATCCTGTTTGTCGATATTGTCCGCTCAACCGAGAAAGCCGCACGACTGGGCGACCGTCGCTGGTCGGAGGTAATGAATCACTACTATGTCGCAGTGCGTAGAGAGCTGCGTGTGGCGGCCGGAACAGAGATAATCACTACAGGTGACGGAATCCTCGCCACATTCCAGGCACCGACCAGGGCGATTCGATGCGCGGCTGCAATCCGTAAGGCCGTCCGCACTCTCGGACTCGAGATCAGGGCAGGTCTGCATGCGGGCGAATACGAATTGATTGGCGATGAGGTCGTCGGCATCGCGATTCATATTGGTGCGCGTATAACTGCAAAGGCGGGCGCCAGCGAAGTATTGGTCTCGAGCGCGGTGAAGGACTTGGTGTCCGAGTCGGAAATCAGGTTTAAAGATCGTGGCGTCCACAACCTCAAAGGCGTGCCCGATAGATGGCGCCTCTACTTGGCCGATTCTTGATCTTTCAAAAGGGCGCTGTCGATCGCGAGTTCCTCTTTTGGTCGAAAAGGGGGCGTGCGGCTTTGACCGCTTATCGGAACAAGTTCCATCCCGCGACAATACGCGCGTGGACACGACGACTGTCTTCGGCCGCAATGTCCACCTGCAGCGCTCAGAGCTACTGACAAATCGCCGGTAGGCCCTTCAGCCCTTGCCGATCACGTACTTCGCAAAATCGGCGATCACCATGGGGGCTCCTGCACGAGTGCCGTCATGCCCTCCGCGGCCCTGTCCGAAAAGAGGTGCACCGACTTGTGACTGTCGAAAGACTTAGGTTGACGTGCTGAAGCTCTGCGCGGAACTTGATGTCAAAAATTGACCGCTGCCGGTTATCGGACGGTGAATGACAAATTGCGGAGCGACAGCAAAAATGATTCAAGGGCTAATTAAGTGAGGTAAACATATGCAAAAGCGCAGTTGGGTACTTCTCCTCGCCGTAGCTGGCTTGATTCTTCTGGGACTAAATGGCTCGGCCTTGGCCGATTGGCCATGGAATTGGATCGGAGGGGACCATCATCATTGGGGTGGCCGTCATGCTCCAGAGCTTGATCCGGGTATGATTGGCAGCGGCATTGCGCTGCTGGTAGGAGCTGGACTGCTCATCGTGGACCGATACCGCCGACGTAGGTGAAGGTTTCTCCGGGCCCTAGTTACAATTAGGGGATTCGGCTTGAGGGCTCGCCGAACAAGCCGCCAAAGGCCAAGTGCTTGGCAAGGAGTCCCCTGGATACGGATATAAAGGCTGTCTCACCAGCTCCCAAGCCACTTTGGCTTTTGCGCTGGACGTGCGCCGGCGTGGCATTCGCCGTCGGACTGTTGGTACTGTCCATACCTAATCCGGATTCCGGTGTCTGGTGGGCGAGCGTCCATCTATCAGACATCCCTCTACGCCTGCCAATCCCAACACGCATTCCTTCCGTCGGCATTTTGATCACAAGCGTGACGGCGGCCGGGATCATGGCTTGGCCATCGCTGCGACTGGAAACCGAACAATTCCTGATACAGGCGCCGGAGTGCCGAGCGGGATGGATGCTCTGGCTTCTCCTTTACATTGGTGCCGTCGTAGGCCTGTCCAGATCACTGGGCGATCCGACCAACGCCGAGGACGCGATGACGGCATCGCTGGCATTGAGCGTGGCGGCCTTGATCGCCATCGCGACAGCCAGCTGGTGTCTGACTTTGATGCCGGCCTTGTTTTGGGAACACTGGATCGCGCACAACCGTCGTCTTTTTGGAAAAGTGGCGGGAACTGGACTGCTGATCTACACGCTCGCGCACCACTACACAAAATTCGTTGTAGCCAATCTACCTGGATTAACAGACAGGCTCGAACAGCTGATGCTCGAGTTGACAGCCCTGGTGCTGCGACTCTTTACCACCAACGTATTGTTTGATCCTCAGAAGAACCTCATTGGTACGCCCAGGTTCGCCGTCTATATCGATTCGGCATGTGCAGGCTGGGAAGGCATGGGGTTATTTGCGGTCTTGATGACGGTCTATCTCTGGATCTATCGGCGAGACTTCCGTTTCCCGAACGCTCTTTTTCTATTGCCCATCGGTTTGATTGCGCTGTGGATCCTAAACGTAGTCCGCATCGTCACACTGGTTTGGATCGGAACTTGGAACGAAGCCCTCGCCATGGACGGCTTCCACTCCGTCGCCGGTTGGCTTTTTTTCAATGCTGTAACGCTTGCCATTGTCAGAGGCAGCTGGAGCTGCCGGCTGTTCGCGAAGAGAACCTTGCAGAACGCCTCGTCCTGCTCAAATCCCGCTGCTCCATACCTGGTTCCCGCCTTGATGATCATTGCGACGGCGATGTTAACGCGTATCCTGTCGCATACATTTCTGAGCCTGTATCCCTGCCGTGTCGTGGTCGGCGCCGCGGCGCTGTGGTTTTATTGGACCAGGCTTTCTCTGCGCTTCCAGCTTTCGAGCATACCGATCGCCTTGGGGCTGTGCGTCTTCGCCTTATGGATTGTCTTGCAATATCGAAATAGCGGACATCTGCCGGTGGCTGCTGAAATGGATTGGGCTGGGCTTCCGACGTTGGGAGTAATTGGCTGGATCGCATTTCGAATAACTGGCGCAGTGCTGATCGTGCCAGTAGCGGAGGAGCTGGCGTTTCGCGGATACATTCTTCGCAGAATAGTCTCCATTGATTTTGACCGAGTGGAACCCAGGCATTTCACCTGGCTCGCCTTTGTGGGTTCGTCTGTTCTTTTCGGAGCGCTCCACGCTCAGTGGTTGGCGGGAACGTTGGCGGGAATGTTGTTCGCCTTCTCATTCTATCGCCGTGGGCTACTGTCTGATGCGATCCTCTCGCACAGTGTCGCCAATGCGACGCTGGCGGCATACGTGCTTGCCACGGGACAGTGGTTTCTGTGGAAGTGAGCTCGCGATTCCGGACTGTTAAATGATATCGAGATCGAGGCCGCGCGGCGCGACTGGATTGCAGGCATCCCTTTTCGTCACGAGTGAGTCAGCCCCGAAGTCTCGCCGCAAAGGCGGTGAGGCTCGTGGGCGGGCCAAGCGTGGAAGCGACCAATCTAGGGCGGAAGGCGCCAGACGGTCTATGACCGGTAGATGAGCGCCGCGGCTTTTAGGCGCGCTCAGGCTTTCCCGCGTCTCCGGTTTTTGCGATCGAAAATCCGGCCGCGACGATGTCGAAAAGCTCTCGAGAGAGGGAGGGCACTCGATGTCTGGAAACTGCCCTTTCTTTTGGCGACAGCTTGGTTAGAATTGGCCGTGGTCGCTGCGGAGATCCAATCAGTCCACCTGCGGAATCCAGCGTGGGGCGTTGTTCGCGGCCGCCGTGACCGAGCCACCACGCTCGCCCGTACACGAGCTCGACCATCGTGCGGCCTAAGCTCGAGACCAGCACGCTGGCTCTCCGCGATTGGGGCCGAAGTAGGGATGCCGAAAGAAACCAAACGTCAGAGGAGAGATAACGGCGACGCTGCGATTCCCTCCAACGATGCGACCGTCGTGGCGAAAGTGGTCGATGCCATCAAGCGCGCGATTCGCGCGCCTCACGAGTCGGAGTCGAACACGAAAGCCATCGGGCTCGAGGAAGAAAGTGCTTCGCAGAAAACAAATCCGCGCACGGTCGCCTATCACGAGGCCGGGCACGCGGTGATAGCGCGCAATTTCGGCCTAACGGTGATGCGAGTCTCGATAAACCCCGCTGACGGTGAACTCTTTGCCGGGCAACCTCGCGAAGGATATACGCAACTGGAACGAAATGCCGAACGTCACGCATCCGCGCAGCGACGATTGTGGATCGCACTAGCAGGGCCTGCGGCGCAGGAGCACCTTTACTCCGGCGATCATCGAACGGAAGACCTGATTTGCGCTCGCGCCGACTATGAATACGCGCGAAAGTTGTACGCCGAGCTTCGCGGCAACCCCGATTGCAAGGCGAAAGACCTTGTGAGCGACGAACGCAGGGCGCGCGCGTTAGTAACGAAACACTGGTCTGCAATCGAGGCCGTGGCGCTGGCGCTTCTCGAGCATCCCCGACACACGTTAAGCGGTAAAGAGTTGGATACGTTGCTACTGGCGCAGCAGCGAAGCTAGTTGGAGGAATGAAGTCTGCGGGTATCGTGTTCGACGCGTCTGGTACAAAAATTCCCGGTAATAAAGTCGCCAGCTTGGGAAAAAAGTGAACAAAGGCTGGCCAGGGACGGTCATTTGCTGGCGCGCCAGGATCTCAATCGCGTTACTGGATACTGGAACTTTTTGTTGAGCCTGAGATAGTGAGGCTGCGTCTGACGGGCCGCTTTGAGCCGGTGAGCGGAAGATTGGCCACTTCCACCACTCAAATTCTCACCGCTCGCGGCCCGTCAGCTCGCGCCAATAATAGCCCACGCTTCCCTCTTGGAGGCGACAGCCGCGAACGCGAGCAGTTCTCCGCATTTCGGGACCGAAAAATCTGTGGGAAGGGACATCATTACGAGAGGAAATTGGCCGCCAAATGAGTGATTGCACACGGCGCTCGAACGAGAAATTTCCCGCTCGACTTCGAAACGCTGACGTCCCGGCTGGATAGAACATCCTGAACAGCGAGCGCGTCGCTGTGGGCTGTGGCTCCGTCATGCCCTGGGAGGGATCATGCCTTACGGCTATCACTCTCGCTCGCGAAGGAGCGGGACAATTCCACGAAGCGGTGCTGCAAAGATTTGGCTGGTTCAAACGCGCCGACCAAATGTTGGAGCTGTTCCTGGAATGCAGTGGTAGCGTTCATTGCAGTTGCCAATTGCTCAAGCTGTTCGTGAAAGGCGGCGGCCACCTCTTCCAGCTGCTTCTGGAAAGCTCGCATTGGCGCGAACCGATTGGCCAGGTTCTCCAGAGGATCGTGAAATCCCTTTATTGGTTCGAAGGCTGCGGCGATTTCTGCCACCTCCTCCTGAAACCTCTTTATCGGATCGAAGACGTCCGCGAGCTGCGCCAACTGCCCCATGGGCCCGAGTACCTTGGCAATGCGGTCGAGCTTGTCCCGAGCCGACTTCATCGGATCGAATACCTTAGCTACCGCCTCGTCAGCTTGAAGAGCAAAGAGTGATTCGTCCACCTCCCGTGCCTCCTTTTCTCAAATTAGCCGCTTGGCGCGCGTTTGATGATTCTACCCTTGGCCGTCCCCTAACTGCCATGGAGCGCAGTCGGAGCTGCGTCGCGGATAGCCTGATGATGGTCGGTGGATTTAGCTGCTCCGGCGGAATCGGATTCGCCGCTGGGTATCTGCGAATCGCCCAAGCCTCCTCGAGATCAGTCACGCCGAAGCTGATTAAGACCGAATGTACGGAATCGGTCGGCGCGCCGGCACAGACGGAGCAAGCTCCGGTCTGCGGACCAATTCTAAACGGAGAGGCTCGTTGGCGGAGAGGGGGGGATTCGAACCCCCGGAGCCACAAGGGCTCACGTGATTTCGAGTCACGCCGGTTAAACCTGACTCCCGAACCTCTCCGCACGTGGCAGCATTGATGTTTGAGCGCGCGCAGTCAAGCTGAGATGCGCCGGCGCACTGCTGCCCCTTGGCCGGCTTCGCGCGCGTTCGCCGGCTCCCCTGAAGCTTCTCCGATGAGTCAACAGGGACGCGCAGCATATCGCTTCCGCGATGAACGATGAAGATGAGTCGGGTTTGGCGCGGGAGATTTTCATTCCACATCACTCGAGGCGCGCATTCGCGTGGCGTGCGTCGAACTCCTGCAACGGCTTGAATGTTGTGCAGCGACTTTGGTCGCCTAGCGGCTGATTTTCACGGACAATTCATTGAAACCCGGTGGCGATTTTTCCAAGCATGTGCGACCCAAGCAGGGCTGTTCGCTCCGGTCCAGGCAAACCGCTATGCGGCCGCAGCAGAGCGTGGCGAGCGTGTAGCTAAGGAGCCTGCACGTCACCGTAGATCCGGACGAATCGAGTTCGCCGGGTACTATTGGCAGGACCGGTCAGCCGGGAAGAAAGCTGGAACATGTGGAAGCCGGTGACCCTGATGATTCTCGCGGCTGCTGTATTTTGGCAGGCTGAGCGGCCGGCGCAACTTTGGGCCGGCACCAGTACCGACTCGGAACTTACTAGTAGCTTCGATGTTACGCCTGTCGCCTCGTCGCTTTATGACCCATTCGGATTCATGGAGGCTCTGGTTGCGTGGACAGGCGACGTCGACGGGTCCGGTGTTCTCAGCTCGTCCGGCGCGACAAATTCCGCGGAAGAGCAGCCACAGACATGGAATTGGCACGTTCAGAATACGGATACTATGCAAGGGTATCCCCCGTTTCATGCGAAGTATTCGGGCGCGAATAGTCTGCCGACCGGTGGCCAAATCCGCCAAACCGTGTCGGCGGACCTCTATGCTGGAATCCGACTGTGGCCTGACGCAGAAGCTTATTTCGACGGGGTGATGTGGCAAGGCTTTGGGTTACACGACGCCTTAGGGATCGATGACTTTCCCAATGGCGAAGCGTACAAGGCCGGCACGGCCTATCCCAGGCTAGACATCGCACGCCTCTTCATTCGACAGACCATCGGTCTCGGCGGTGAGCAGGAGTTCATCCCCGCCGATGGGCTGACGCCCGCCGGCAATCAGGACATCTCGCGGCTGGCCATCACCGCCGGACGGATCGCCGCGATCGATATTTTTGACGACAATTCCTACGCTGATGATCCGCGCACACAATTCATGAACTGGGCATTCGTGACGAACGTCGCCTGGGACTATCCGGCGGACAGTGTGGGCTATACCACCGGGTTGACGCTCGAATTGAATCAGCGGGAATGGGCGATGCGCTATGGATTTTTCCAAATACCGGCGCTGGCCAACACCTGGACCGCCGAGGACGCGCTTTTCGTCAAGCCTGGTTACCAAAGCATACAGGCGGGTGACGGCAAGGTTTGGCAACATTGGGGAATGGCGGCGGAATATGAGCGTCGCTATAGCCTCGACGGCCACCCGGGGAAATTGCGGATTCTGGCTTTTCTCAACCACGGGCACATGGGCAGTTACACAGCAGCACTCTCCGTTGCGAAAGTTGACATCACGCAGACCTATGCCTACCGGTGCAACTACGGCTTTGGTCTGAATTTGGAACAGCCAATCACTGAGAATGCAGGGCTCTTTTCTCGTCTGGGTTGGAATCTCGGCCGCAATGAAGCCTGGATGTTCACCGACGTCAATTACACTGCCTCACTGGGCTTGAGCGTAAGGGGCAAAGCGTGGCGCCGTCCGGACGACACTTTCGGCCTGGCCGGAGTGATGAGCGGTATTTCGCGTGCCAATCAGAGGTACCTGGAGGCCGGCGGCACGGGCATTCTCGACGGTGACGGCGCGCTCAGTTACGGCTGGGAAAAAGTTGTCGAAGCCTACTACGATTTCCCGGTCTGGAGGAGCATTCGCCTTGCGGCGGATTACCAGTTTGTGGCTGATCCTGCCTTCAACAAGGATCGCGGTCCGGTAAACATCCTTGGAACGAGACTGCACCTGGAGTTTTGAGCAATCAGATAACGCGGACGCCAGCATGGAGACCTACTACAATTTTCCGGTTCCGATCCGCTTGCCCATGTTCGCGGCGTTGGACCTTCGATACATCAATAATCCCGGCTACACCGGGCCAGAGACCTCGTCCGCGCCCAGGGCGTCGGATTGCATCTTGAGCTGCGAGAGGACACCAACATGAGTTTCGTTCGATCGAATGGCGCATTGAACCTGCCCGGAGGTCCGCATGGCGCTTAGTGCCAGCTCCGTTCTGCCGCGCAACATCCGATGGGCCTGGGCCGCCAAGCGCGAGCAGGGCGCCATCCAGGTCTCCTCGAAGCTGATCGCCGTCGCTGCGCTTCCCGGCGCACAGGTGCTGGCCGATCTCGAGACCAAAGCCGACGGACTTGCAGAGGAAGCAGCTCAGACGCGGCTCGAGAAGTTCGGTCCCAACGTAGTTGCCGCCGATGAAGGGTTCACGCGGCTGAGATTGTTTATCAGGGCATGTCTCAACCCGCTCGTGATCCTGCTCGCGGTTTTGGCGACCGTGTCGTTCGCGACCGCCGAGAACGTCTCCGATATGGTCGGCGGTGTACTGATGGTGGCGATGATAGTTCTTGGCGTTTCGCTGCGCTTCGTGCAGGAAGTTCGCGCCGACACCGCGGCGGCCAAGCTGAAGGCCATGATCAGCGTCACCGCGACGGTGGTGCGAGAAGGAATCGCACGCGAAGTACCGCTCGCCGAGCTGGTGCCGGGCGACATCGTCAAGCTTTCCGCGGGAGACATGATACCCGCCGACGTTCGCATTCTCTCGTCCAAGGACCTGTTTCTGATTCAGGCCAGCCTGACCGGCGAAGCGTTTCCGGTGGAGAAGTTCGATACTCCCGACGTGGCGGACGGCAAGACACCGCTGGAGCTTAAATGTGTTTGTTTCCTTGGTACCAGCGTAGAGAGCGGGTCCGCCGTCGCAGTGGTGATCGAAACCGGACTGAGCACCTATCTCGGCAGGATGGCGAGCACGATAACGGATACCCCGCCGCCGACCGCGTTCGATCGGGGGGTCGCCGATTTCACCTGGATGATGCTCGAATTCATGGCGGTCATGGTGCCGCTGGTGTTCCTGATCAACGGCTTCACCAAGCACGTCTGGGGCGAGGCGTTTCTGTTCGCGCTCGCGGTGGCGGTCGGGCTCACGCCGGAGATGCTGCCGATGATCGTCAGCGTCTGTCTGTCGAAGGGCGCTCTCCTGATGTCGCGCAAGAAGGTCATCGTCAAACGCCTTAATTCGATCCAGAACCTGGGCGCGATGGACGTGCTGTGCACGGACAAGACCGGCACGCTCACGATGGATCGCGTGATCCTGGAGCATCACTTCGACGTGGCGCTGAAAGACGATGAGGGAGTCCTGGAGTTCGCCCTTCTGAACAGCCACTTTCAGACGGGCCTCAGAAACGTGCTCGACCGGGCGATCCTTCACTACCAGGAAACGCATCCGGAGCTCTCCGTCGGCGGATACTCGAAAGCCGACGAGATCCCGTTCGATTTCGCGCGCAAAATGATGTCGGTCATCGTCGCCACGCCCGAGGGCATGCATCGCCTCATCTGCAAGGGCGCGCCGGAATCGGTCTTCGAGCGCTGCGCTCGGTTCGAGCTCGATGGCGACATCTATCCGATGGATCCGCTGCTGCTCGACGATCTCAAGGAGGAATACGACCGGCTCTCGGCCGACGGTTTCCGCGTCCTCGCGATCGCCTATCGCGAGTGCGAGCCCAGGCCCGCCTACAGCAAGGATGACGAACAGGAGCTGATACTCAAAGGTTACGTGGCGTTTCTGGATCCGCCCAAGGAATCGGCCGCTCCGGCGATCACTGCGCTGCAGAGCCACGGCATCGCGGTGAAGGTCCTGACTGGCGACAACGAACTGGTGTCGAAAAAAATCTGCTCGGAGGTAGGCCTGGCGTCGGAGAAGGCGCTTACCGGCGCGCACATCGAAGCGATGGACGATGCACAGCTTGCCGAGGCCGCGGAGGCGACCAGCCTGTTCGTACGGCTGTCGCCCGCGCACAAACGGCGCATCATCCACGCGCTGCAGGCGAAACGCCACGTGGTCGGTTTCATGGGCGACGGCATAAATGACGCGCCGGCGCTGCGCGCCGCCGACGTCGGCATCTCGGTCGATACCGCCGTGGACATCGCCAAGGAAGCTGCGGATGCGATCCTGCTGGAGAAGAGCCTGATGGTGCTCGAGGAGGGAGTGCTGGAGGGCCGCGCGGTATTCGCCAACATCATCAAATATATCCGGATGGGCGCGAGCTCGAATTTCGGCAACATGTTCAGCGTGCTCGGCGCGAGCTTGTGGCTGCCGTATCTGCCGATGGCGCCGATCAAAATCCTGACCAACAACCTGCTATACGATTTTTCGCAGGTGCCGATTCCGACCGACGAGGTTGACCCCGAACAGGTGACGCGGCCGCGGCCGTGGTCGATGGGCGAGATCGCGCGCTTCATCCTCTTTATCGGTCCCTGCAGCTCGGTCTTCGACTACACGACCTATCTGATGATGTGGTTCATCTTCGGCTGCGCCAACCTGGGCCTGGTGCCGCCGCCCGAGATTTCCGCGCGCTTCGCCCACGCCGCCGCCCTGGGGTCCGACTACACTTATGCGGCGGCGCTGTTCCAGACCGGATGGTTCGTCGAGTCGCTGCTCACGCAGACCCTGATCATTCATGTCATCCGCACCAACAAGATTCCGTTTCTTCAGAGCCGCGCGAGTTGGCAACTGATCATGACCTCCGGCGCAATCATGCTCGTCGGGATGTGGCTCCCGGCATCGCCGATCGGGCAATGGCTCGGCCTGGTGCCGCTGCCCTGGTCGTATTGGCCGCTCCTGCTGCTGACGTTGCTGGCGTACGTGGTATTGACGCAGGGGGTCAAGGTCTGGCTGTTGCGCCGGCATTGGATATGAAAAACCGGACGATTGCCGGTTCCGCCCGACGGTCTATCCGCTCGAGAAAAGGAGCGTGTCGCTCTCGGTTTTTGGAGAGCGGCCCCGCGCGGGTTTCGTCACAGTCTTCGAACCAAGCTATTTGACACGTATAATCGATGGGGCAACGCGACCGATCGGCAGCCATCCCCATGGCAGGTAAGCGCCCGGATCGACGGATACCCGCGAGTTTAATTTCGCCGCACGCCGATCTGGCTCAACTGCGCCTGGCGGTCCAGGATTGCCGCGGCTGCGACATCTGGGAACGTGCGACTCAGGCGATTTTCGGAGAGGGAGGACCTGGAGCGCGGGTCATGTTTGTCGGCGAGCAGCCGGGTGCCCGCGAAGATCTGGCGGGACATCCTTTCGTTGGCCCTGCCGGAGCTTTGCTCTCCAGGGCCCTGCTCGAAGCAGGCATCGAGCGGACACAAGTTTACATCACGAATATCGTCAAGCATTTCAACTCGACGCGGCGCGGGAAACTAAGGATTCACAAGAGACCCAATGCCGACGAAATTGCCGCTTGCCGTCCCTGGCTCGACGCCGAAATCGCGCTGATTCGTCCGAAGATCATAGTGTGCCTCGGCGCTACCGCCGCCAAGGTTCTCATCGGACCTGATTTTCGCGTCTCGCACCAGCGTGGACAATTGATGCCGTCAAAGTTGGCGCCCTATATCGTAGTAACCGTACATCCGTCCTCGATTCTTCGCGTGCCCGAAGCGCAGGCTCGCCACCTGGCAATGGCTCAATTCGTAGAAGAACTAAAAGAGATAGCGAAGCATCTGCCAACTTCAGCGCTCATCCGCAAGTAGATCGACGCAGGCGGACCCGGGTTGGCGATTCGGAGCCGTACAAGCTCGCCGGTAGTTAGGACGACGGTCGTTCGCTAGTAACGACCGCTTTACGTCCTATGTTCAGGATGCGTTCTTCACTTCTCCTGAACAGTTTGGAGATATTGCATTAGCAGCTGGATGCGCTGGCGCCCGACGCCCTGCTGTGGCCCCCCCGGGTTTCCGCCCGCCGCAGCCTCGCCGGCGCCAAATACGTGTCCCCATACCGGATGTTTAGCGCTTCCGTGGGCAGCGATTGGCTGGCTGCCGTCGAGGATCCCGGCCACCTGCGCTGCCGGAAAATTACCGCCGTTCTTTTTCGACAGCTGAGTCAGGTCGGCTGGCTTCGGGTTCAACGTCGAAGCCTTGGGCCCGTTACCCTTCGCATCTGCGCCGTGACACTCGCTGCAATACCTGACGAAGGAACCTTTTCCCGGCGGTGCGCCCTCCTTCTGCTGTGCAAATGCCTCTGAAGTCACGAGCATCAAGGAAGTGATAGCAACGAGAGCCAACAGGCGAGCGGAACGGGCGTGTGTCATCGGCGGCCTCCTCGGAACGTGGATCGTTTAGGTATTACATACGGATTTCTAACTCGCCAGTCTATCGCGATCAAGGATTATTGCTAGAGTCCACAGGACCTCATTTGGAACATCCTCGTGACGCCCGGCAATAAGCCGGTCTTCCAGCCCCAGCGGAGGCCCGAGGCCCAACTTGGAACCGATTGCCGCGGCCCCGCCCCGCCTTGGCCCGCTTCGGCTGCGTCTGCTAGGTTTCGGGCAGCTTCTCCGGCGAATCACGAGGAGACCCGTCATATGGCTTCCGCGATAAAGATGGTTTCGGACTGGCGCGAGCAACTGGGTGGCAAGCTGGTTACGCCTGAGGAAGCGGTTGCGCATATCAAGTCGGGCGATCGCATCACCGCCTCGATCGCGCACGTTACGCCATTCACGCTGTTCCACGCGCTCGCCGGCCGCTTGATGGAGCTCGAGCGGGTCGTGATCAACTACAGCGCCGCGTTGTTCGCCTTCGACCTGCCCGGCCTGGGTGAGCGCTTTCGCCTCGAGTCATTTTATCTCTCGCCAATCGATCGCAAGCTCTTCCACGACGGGATGGGCGAATACGTGCCGGTCAGCTATTTCCGCGCCGGTCATCTGCCGCCCGGGCTTACGGACTTCAACGTCTACCTGATGACCGTGTCGCCGCCCGACGCCAACGGCGAGGTCAACTTCGGCGATTTCCAGATCATGTCCAAGCTCTGCGCGCGCAACGCCAACCTGGTGATCGCCGAGGTTGACCCGAATTCGATTCGCGTCGCCGGTGACAACTCGATGCACGTCTCGGAGATCGACTACTTTGTCGAGCGCACGGTGGGGATGCCTGCGCTCGCGCCGCCGCCGGCGTCAGAAGAGGAGCGCCTGACGATCGATACAATCGGCGCGCTGGTCGCCAGGGAGCTGATTCCCGACCGCGCCACGATCCAGGTCGGCGTGGGCTCGACCTCGGGTATGCTGATGTCGCATCTGCGGGGCCATCACGAGTTGGGCATGCAGACCGAGATCATTCCCGTCGGCACCACCGACCTGGTGCGGGAAGGCGTGCTGACCGGGAAGCACAAGAAAATTTTTCCCGGCCTGGTGGTAGGCAGCGGTTTCGCGACCGGTACGCCGCGCGAGCAGCTCGACTACGTCGACGGCAATCCGGTGTTCCAGCTCTACGATTTCAACTTCACCGACGACATCCGCACGATCGCGCGCGAGGAAGGCCTCATCTCGGTCAACAACGCGCTCTGCGTCGATCTGACCGGGCAGGTCGGTTCGGAGTCGGTCGGCCATCAGATGTACACCGGGACGGGTGGGCAGATAGCTTTCGGCATCGGCTCCTCGCTCGCCGGCGGCAAATCGATCATCGTCCTGCCCGCAAGCGCGCTGAGCGCCGGCCGGCGCGTCTCGCGCATCACGCCGAGCCTGCCGCCGGCGACCGTCTTCACGCTGCCCCGCGCCTTCGTCCACTACGTGGTTACCGAGTACGGCGTGGCGAAGCTCGTCGGCAAATCGCTGCGCGAGCGTGCGCGCGAACTGGTCGCCGTCGCGCATCCCGATTTCCGCGGTGAACTGGCGGCCGAAGCGCGTAGAATGTACGGCTAGCAGGGATCGCGGGCGGACGCGCGGCGCGCGCCTCGCTAGATCGGCCGCGGCGTGTAAATGCCCTCGAATTCCGGCGGTCGCCATCCGCCGTTCGCGCACTTCACGCACACGTTGAATTGCTTGTATTTGCCGTTTTCGCGCCCGAGCAGGCTCACCATGCTCTCGGTCGAGATGGCCTGGTTGCAGGCAACGCAGGTCGCTGTCAGGCTTTTATTGTCTTTGGCTTTTTCGCTGGGCATCGCGCTTAATCAAGACGGCCGGCGCGTCGTCTAACCGCCCGCCCGTCGGAAGTTTCATACTCATCCGTGACACCGCGCGCAATGGCGCGAGAATTGATGCGCCCGTTTCAGTGATTGGCCGAGCCGATCGCGATCCCGATGATCACCGCGATCCCGACAATCAGCGCGAGCGCGAGCAATCCGCCGATGCCGTGCGCGCGCTGCTGCTGTTCGGGGCTCATCTCGGTCTCGACGTGCGCCGAATGGACCCCGCTGTGATAGCCGCTTTGCGAGGTGTAGTAGATGCCGGTGCCCGGGATGCCGACGGTGCGGCGAACGCCTTTCGGACCCATCGTGAGATGAGCGCCGCGCATGCCGACGGTCAGGCTCGGCCCGGACTTGGAGAGATTGACCGAGAGGCCCGGGAAGATTCGCAACCGGCGGTAAAAGCGGAAATTGCCCATCGCGCGCCGTGCGGATTATAGACCATGGCGTCCCTAATTTCTCAGGCTGAGCGGCGCGAGCGGAAGAAGCCGCGCAAAAGCGCGGCGCACTCGGCTTCCATCAGTCCGCCGTAAACTTCGATCCGATGGTTGAGCAGGCCGTCGCGCCCGATATCGTACACTGAACCGAGCGCGCCCGCCTTGGCATCGCGGGCGCCGAAATAAAGCTCGGCGATTCGCGCATGCACCATCGCGCCGACGCACATGACGCACGGCTCGAGCGTAACGAACAGCGCCGCGCCCTCGAGGCGGTAGCCGCCGAGGGCGGCGGCAGCCGCCCGCAGGGCCAGCATCTCGGCGTGCGCAGTCGGGTCATTCAGTGCGATGGGGCGGTTATGCGCCGCCGCGACCACGACGGCGCCGGCGCCCTCCGTATCATTGCTGACCACGACGGCGCCCACCGGAACCTCGCCCTCCGCGGCGCCGCGCCGCGCCTCGGCGAGCGCAAGCGCCATCAGCTCGATCTTTCGTTCCCGGTCAATCATCGAGTTTCGGCATCGAGTTCGGGCATCGAGCTCCGGCCGCTTAAGCGGCCCGCTGACAATGCTACATTGACAGGACAGCGGCGCCCAACCGACAATCTTTATTCCGCCGATTCTGGACCGGAACGCCGGGAGGGCGGCGGCGCCGACATGGTGGCGAACCGACAATGGAAATCGGCGAAATTCTACCCGAAGAACTGAGCGAGCGCCTGAAGCGCGGCGAACGGCCGCTCATCCTCGACGTGCGCGAGCCCGGGGAAGTCGCAATCGCATCTTTTCCCGGCGCCACGCATATTCCGATGGGCGAGATTCCGTCGCGCGCGGCCGAACTCGATCCCGGACAGGAGACGGTCGTGGTCTGCCATCACGGAATCCGCAGCGCGCAGGTCGCGATATACCTTGCGCGGCTCGGCTTCGAACGGGTGGCGAACTTAAGCGGCGGGATCGATCTCTGGTCGCTGACGGTCGATCCGGCGGTGCCGCGATATTGAGTTGCGTTTGTTGAATCCCCCGGAGCGGAGGCGCGCCGAGGGCGCATGCGGGACAATCGGAGGCAGGCGCATGAGCTACTATCTTGCGGCGGCGATCCAGATGGCGGCCGGGAGCGACAAGGCAGCCAATCTCGAGCGCGCCGAACGCCTGATTCGGCTCGCCGCCGCGCGCGGCGCGAGCCTCGTCGGCTTGCCCGAAACTTTCAACTGGCGCGGCAAGCGCTCCGAGGAGGCGGCCGCCGCCGAGCCGCTTGGGGGCGAGTCGCTTGACGCGATCTCGCGCCTTGCGCGCGAGATCGGCCTGCATATCGTCGCGGGTTCGATCACCGAGCATGCGCCCGGCCAATCCAGGCGCTACAACACCTCCGTGCTGATCGGCCCCGACGGCGCGCAACTGGCGGTCTATCGCAAAATTCATCTCTTCGACGTCGATTTGCCCGGCCGCGTCACGGTCAAGGAGTCCGAGGTCAAGCTTGCGGGCGCCGAGGTCGTCTCGGCGCGCACGCCGCGCGGCGTGATCGGGCTTAGCGTCTGCTATGACCTGCGCTTTCCGGAACTCTACCGCCGCCTGGCTTTCGCCGGCGCCGAGATCGTCACGGTACCGAGCTGTTTTACTTTTCCCACCGGCGAGGCCCACTGGGACGCGCTCTTGCGCGCACGCGCGATCGAGAACCAGGCCTATGTGATCGCGCCGGCGCAGTTCGGGACCAATGTCCACGGCTTCAGCGATTACGGCAACTCGATGATCGTCGATCCGTGGGGCCGCGTAATCGCGCGCGCCTCCGATGAGGAGGGCGTGGTGCTGGCGCCGATCGACCTCGAGTATCTCTGGCGGGTACGGCGTCAGTTGCCCGCGCTCACTCACGCGCGCCTGCGCGAGGGCCTCGGCTGAGCGGGCGGCGGCAGGGGTACGTTTGGGTTGAACAAGATGGGAAATAGACAGGCAGAGAGCACGCGTTCCGGAAGGTCCGGCGCTTGACGCGCGGCGGGTCGCGGGACTAATCAGGCACTACTCTCGCGATCGCGCCGGCCATCTCGTAACCTAAAATTTGCGCCCGCTCCGGCGGGCGGAAAATCCGCGCATCGACGGCCGGCGAGTCCCAAGAGGCGGGCGGCGCCGCGGCGGATAGACGCACTGAGGAAGAATTTCACATGGCAGAAGGACCGTTAGCTGGGTTTCGCGTTCTCGACTTGACGCAGGTAGTCTCGGGGCCGTTTTGCTCGATGCTGCTCGGCGACCTCGGCGCAGATGTAATCAAGATCGAGCCGCCGGAGGGCGACACCACGCGGCGAATCGGACGGCCGCGCAAGAACGGCGTCACCGCCTCGTTCCTCAACTTCAACCGCAACAAGCGCAGCGTCGTGGTCGACCTCAAGAAAGAGCAGGGCCGCGACCTGGTGCGGATGCTGGCCGTGCGCGCCGACGCCCTGGTCGAGAACAACCGCCCCGGCGTCGCCGACCGCCTCGGCATCGGCTACGCCGATATCCGCCGGCTGAATCCCAAGATCGTATACTGCTCGATCTGCGGCTTCGGTCCCAAGGGTCATTACGCCAATGCCCCTGCGTACGACCCGGTCATCCAGTGCTTCTCGACGATGGCGGCGCTGCAGGGGCGGCGCGGCGGACAGCCGACCGTGGTCAAGATGGCGCTGGCGGACAAGATCAGCGGGATGACCGCGGCGCTGAGCATCGTGAGCGCGCTGCACGCGGCGCGCAATCGCGGCGTCGGCCAGAACATCCGCATCCCGATGGTCGAAGCGATGATGGCGTTTACCTGCAACGACACGATGGTCGGCTACACCTTCGTGCCCGAGGACGAATATAAGGACCAGGCGCCCAAGAGCCAGAGCCTCGACCCGTTCCCGACCAGGGACGGATGGATTTCGATCGCGCCGTTCACCGACGAACAGTTCGAGCGCCTATGCGCCGGCGTCGGCCATCGCGAATGGTGGACCGAGGTTCCGGACCGCACGGAGCGCATCCGCGGAATCTTGCGCGGACTCGCCAAGGTGCTTCCCGAGCGCACGACCGCGGAATGGCTCGAAGTACTGGAGAAGGCCGACGTTCCGGTCGGCCGCGTCAATGACTACGAGACCCTGTTCACCGACGAGGAGATCGTCGCCAACGAGAGCTTCACGCTCTACGAGCATCCGGACGCCGGCACGGTGCGCACGGTAAATCCCGGCGCGCGCTTTTCCGAGACGCCGGCGCGGATGTGGCGGACGCCGCCACGCCTCGGCGAGAACACCGAGGAAGTGCTGCGCGAACTCGGGGTCGAGCGATCCACGATCGAAGAGCTGCGCAACGCCCGGATCATCAACAGCTAGGCGCGGTGGAGCAGCGGCGCCAGGCCATGGCTCCCGCCGCGGCCTCACGCGCCGACGGTGCCGTGCGGCGCGAGCGGCCACCGCGCATCGTTGCCGTTACGAAAACAGTTCCGGGACGTGCTCGCTCAGATAGACCAGCGCGGCGCGGAAATACTGAATTCCGGACACCACTATCACTGCGCCGGTCAGATACAGCAGCAGATACCAGTTGTGCTGGCGAAGCCCGAAATGGCCGGCCAGCGTGCCAATCACGCACAGGATGAGCAGCACGGTCGTCAGTTTGCCGAAGATGCTCGGGCGGACCGGAAAACGCTCGCCCGCGGCGAACGAGATCATCAGGTAGCCGAGGACGAGCACGATGTCGCGGATCGCGGTCAGGATCAGAAGCCAGACCGGCAGCGCATGCTCGAACGTCAGCACCACCAGTGCGCTCAGCAGCATCAGCTTGTCGGCGAACGGATCGAGTATCGCGCCAAGTTCGGTGCGGATATCGAACCATCGCGCGACCGCGCCGTCGAGCGCGTCGGTCGCCGCCGCCAGCGCGAAGACATAGAGAGCCGGCGTGGAGCGGTCCTTGCTGAGCAGGACCAGGAAGAGTGGCACCATCCCGATACGGCAGAGCGAGATGATGTTGGGAGCTTTGAGCAGATGGCCAAGGCGCACACGGCCGACCGCGGCGGGCAGGATGCTGGCGGGCTTCGGCGAAGTATGCGGGATATGTGCGCCCATCGCGTTTCGGCTTCGATTCCGTTCGCGCGCCTTACAGGATTGCCGCTTTGCGCAGCCGCCCGGCCATCGGCGCGCTGACTCGCGCGCGCAGCGCGACCGTACCGTCGTTGTACTCCTCGTCGAGCACCTCCCCGTCGCGCCGCGCCATCGCTACCAGGTCGCCCCGCCCGGCCGGTAGCATCACGCTTACTTCCTCGCGCCACGCGCTGAACCATCGCGCCATCGCGGCGAGCAGCTCGTCGAACCCGCGGGCGCGCAGCGCCGAGATCGCGACCGTGTCGGACGCGATTGCCAGCCGCATCCCGTCTGCCGGCACCAGGTCAATCTTGTTCATCACCACGATCCGCGAAGCCGCGCCCGCGCCGATCTCCTCGAGCACCCGATCGACGATTTCCATCCGCTCGGCCGCAAGCGGCGAGCTCGCGTCAACCACGTGCAGCAGCAGGTCGGCCGTGCGGACTTCCTCGAGCGTCGCCTTGAAAGCCTCGACCAGCATGTGCGGCAGGCGATGGATGAAGCCGACCGTGTCGGCGAGCATCACCGTCACTTTGCCGGGCAAGCGCAGGCGCCGGATCGTCGGATCGAGCGTCGAAAATGGGCGGTCCGCGGTCTCCACGCCGGCCTGGGTGAGCGCGTTCATCAGGGTCGATTTCCCCGAGTTGGTATAGCCGACCAGCGCGACGGTCGGGTAGGGAACGTCGAGTCGGCGTTGGCGCTGGATCGTGCGCGTGCGTTCGACCTCGCCCAGGCGCTGGCGCAGACGGGTCAGGCGCTCACGCACGCGGCGGCGATCGACCTCGAGTTGGGTCTCGCCGGGGCCGCGGATGCCGATGCGGCCGCCCGCGCCGCCGCCGCCGCCGGCCTGGCGCGAAAGATGCGACCACTGGCGTGTGAGGCGCGGCGCGAGATAGCTCAGCTGTGCGATTTCGACCTGGAGTTTGCCCTCCAGCGTGCGCGCGCGCTGGGCGAAGATGTCGAGGATGAGCTGGCTGCGATCGATCACGCGCAGCTCGAGTTCCTTCTCAAGATTGCGCGCCTGTGCGGGGCTGAGCGCGTCGTCGAAGATCGCGAGCGTAGCCGAGCGTTCGCGCGCGAGGTCGCGGACCTCCAGCGCCTTGCCGCGTCCGATGAAGCTGCGCGGGTCGGGCCGTTTGAGTTTCTGGCTGATGGTAGCCGCGATCCGCGCGCCGGCGCTTTCGGCCAGCGCCCCGAGCTCGCCGAGCGAGTCTTCGCTCGCGATCTCGCCGTTTGCACCCGCCAGTTCTACTCCGATCAGAACCGCGCGTTCGGCGTCCTCGATGGTGGAGTTATGGGAAAAGCTCAGAGGCCAACCTCGAAATATGCGGGACCATCGGTCCCGGCAGTCCCCCGTTTATCGCTCATCCGCGATCCTAGCAAAAATCCGCCACCTCATGTCAGCGGCTTTTTCTACAGTACAAAGCGGGTGCCGACGCTGTTCTGGACAAAAGCGACGGGGAACTCGCGCGCAATGAGATGGGTCGCGCGCCATCCCGTGCAGTGCGCCGGCACTATCATCTCGGGCGCGATCTCGCGCAGCGCCGCGACGGTGGGCGCGATTACCGGCTCGAACAGCGGTCCCGAAAGATGAAACCCGCCGATAATCGCATGCACGCGGTCCACCCCACTCAGCGCGCGCGCCTGGCGTATCGTGTTGATCACGCCGGCGTGGCCGCATCCGGTCAAAACCACCAGCCCCTTGCCGCGCAGGTTAACCACCAGCGCCTGGTCGTCGTGGATATAGGGGTCGGGCTCCCATTTTCTGCCAATCCGCGCGAAGTGGATCGGAAAGCCCGTCTCGAAATCGGTCGTGCGATGGATCTGTCCGGTGATCATTACGAGGTTGCCGAGCAGGTACGAAGGCCCGCGCTCCTCGACCAACTCGACGCCCTCGTGGCGCAACACGCGCGCGTCGGGCGGCGGCAATTGCATCTCGTGGCCGTCGGGCAGCACGACTTTGCGATGGAGCAGCGCGTCGGGATGGAGCAGCAGCGGCATCCGGCGTCCGCCGAGCCGCCGCAGCATCCCGCCCAGGCCGTTGGTATGGTCGGCGTGGCCGTGGCTGAGCGCGATCGCGTGCATCTCGTTGGGCTTTAACTCGAGCACGTCGAGGTTGTGCATCAGGCCGTCGCGGCTGAGCCCGGCGTCGAACAGCAGCGACTCGGAGGTTCCCGCGCCGGTGACCTTCACCGCCGCCGCGAAGCCGTGCTCGGCGCGAAGCGCCGTGCGCCCCAGGCGCGTACCGAGCGAGAAGCGGCGCACCGCGGCGGTAGACGGCAGCAGCATGTCACAGGTGTTGTCGAGCACGGTCGTGATTTCGACCGCGTCGGCCTCCTTGAGCGCTAACGGTTCGTTGGCCATCGGAATGCCTCCATTTTCCCGCCCGAGCACATGAGCCGGACCATCGCTCCTAACTAGCGGAGTTCCCGCGGCCGAGGTAGCGCCGCAAAAAATCGAGCGTCGTGCGCCAGGCATCGGCGTTGCCCGCCGAATCGAGACCGTGCCCCGCGCCGGGATAGATCTTCATTTCGTGGGGACGGTTATAGCGCGTGAGCAGCGCGTCGAGCTCATAGGCGTAGCGCACCGGGACGGTCGCGTCGGCGCCGCCGTGCAGAATCAGCGTGGGCGGCATGTTCGCGGCCATGGCGATGTAGCTGCGGTTCATGCCGCCATAGTAATCGATGACCGCGGCTACCCGCCCGCCTTCCGACGCGCCCACGGCCAGCGCCAGGAACGCGCCGAGCGAATGACCGAGCAATGCGATCCGATCGCGCAGCACCGCCGGATTCTTTCCGAGCGCGTCGATTCCGTCCCTGATCTCGCGCGTCCAGAGCGGAAAGTTTTCGTTGACCCAGGGGGCGAAATCCTTGCCCGTCGGGGACGGATCGCCCGGCCGCGCCGGGCCTGCCTGGCTGTAATATTCGAGATACATCGCGTAGTAGCCGTTGGCGGCCAGACCGCGGCACTTGTCGGCGAAAACGGGTATGCCGAAGCCCCTCGGCACCGCGCCATGCAGCAGGATGACCGCAGGATGCGCCCCGGGGGCTGGCGGCACGCAGTAGAAAGTTTCAACCGGCTTTCCGGCCGACTCAAATCGGCCGTCATGAATTTCGATCGCGCTAGAGGAGGCTTCCGAACCGGGTGAAGCTTGCGCGGCCGGATGGCCTGGAGCATCGCTCGCCGCCTCGGAAGCCCGCGCAGGGCCGCGGTCGCTTGCGAGAAGCAGCGCGCAGGCGAGCACCGCGCGGACAAAAATGCCGGGCAACCACGGGCGGTGGCCTCGCGGTCTCATCGGTGTTCAGTGCGCGGTGCCGTCGTCACGTCGCGGCGGAAGCGGTCCGCGCTAGGCGCGCGCGGCGAAGTGCGGCTTGCGTTTTTCGGCGAAGGCGCGCGCGCCCTCGGCCAGGTATCCGCTGCGCACGCATAGCGTCTGATTGCGGTCCTCCATCGCGATCGCGCTTTCGATACTGGCCGCGTCGATGTTGGCGGCGATGCATTCCTTGGTCAGGCTGAGCCCAAGCGGCGACGTCTCGACCATCTCGCGCGCGAGTTTCTCCGCCGCCGCGTCGAGTTCGTCGTCGGCGACGACCTCGGAGACCATCCGCG
>DATJXN010000060.1 GCA_035500095.1 Candidatus Binataceae bacterium | reverse complement strand
ATCGCAACGCGCCGAGCGAGCCCAACACGCTGGGGCTGCCGGGCTACGGCCTGCCGCATACGACCCAGGTGAAGCTCTGGTTCGATTCGTTCTTCAACGACAACTACCTACTGGCTATTCCGAAGGACGGCGCTGAGTATGCAGACTTCAGCTACGAGGCCTCGTTCAAGCCCTGGGGAGGCGCCTTCGGCAGCTACGCGGGTCTCGCATTCCGTTACACCGATCCGCAGAACTACTACGTGCTGGTGGCCGCCTGTCCCAAGGATACGCTGACGCTTTACCGGATGAGCGGCGGGCGGCTGAACGTGATCAAAGAGGTTCCGGCTGAGCTCGAGCGCGGACGCTGGTACAATATGAAAGTGGATGCGAGCGGCGGCCACTTCGTTGCCTATCTCGACGGCAAACAGGTGCTCGACGCAAACGACGGTTCGATCCCCAAGGGACGCATCGGCGTGTGGTCGCAGAACGACTCGCGCGTGAGTTTCGACAATATCAAAGTGACTCCGGCAGGGTCCGCTTCTTCGCCCTCGACCTGAACCGCGGACGGCCGCAACTTACCGGGCGCAGCGAATTGCACGCTCTCGCAGTGCGCCATAAGCGTGACAGAAATGGTTGAGCCTGCTCAGGATCAGTCCCGCGTCTGGCAGGAGCCGCACGTGCCGGAGGCTCTCGGCAAGATCGGGTTTATAACTTCGGTGCTGTACGGGATTGGCGTGAGCCTCGGGCTTGCGCTGCTGTGGTTCATGGAGATCATGCGCAACGCCTATTTCCATATGCTCGACCGGCTCAACGTGAAGCCGCGCCGGCGCAGCGCGAGCGCGTTCCCGCCCGGGCAGCCGCGCAAGCGTCCCCAGCCGCCCGGTCCGAACTGATCGCGCCGCGCGCTTTAGACAAAAGGGATGGGGGCCTTGTCCGGCGCGGCTCAATCGGGACGCGGCTTGATCGTCCGTTCGGACCGCTTGCCGGCGCCGCGGCGCGCGCTGGTGAACGGCTGGATCACTCCGGGCGCTTCCTTTTGCGCCGCCTCCTTCACTTCGTCAAGCAGGTGTCCCAGGTAGCGCGCGAGATTATCGTCGAGGACGCGCACCAGCGCGTCGGTCTGGGCGGCTTGCGTGATTTTTAGAAACCCGTCGAGGCGATGGCCGCTGTCGTGCTGGCGAATCAGGCGCGCGATGGCGTCGTGCGAGAGCGCCTCTAGCGTGGCCCTGAGCGCGCCCCGTATCTGCTCGAAAACTTCGTCAAGCGCGGCCGAGGGCATGGCCGCACCTAGCACGAAACCGCATCGCGGACAGCGCGGCTCGAGATCGAGCGCGATCGGCGCGGCGATCGCGCATGGCGCGAGACCGTACCGCAACTCCTCAAGGCGCATCCCGAGCGCGTCTCCGGCAGGTGCGCCCAGCGCGGCGATCGAGTTGAGCCTCCGCAGCGCGGCGAAATGCTCGCGCGCCTCGCCAAGCTCGATCACGAAGCGCTCGCTCTCGCGGCGCCAGCGCTCGTGCGCAGCCTGGTAGAGCTGGATATAGCTCCACTTGAATTTCTGAAAGCGTATTTCGAGCGCGTCGTAGCCGCGCGCATCCCATCGCGGCACCGCGCTCTCCATCGCCACGAGCACAAGCTGACACTCAACCTGCGCCGCGGCGATCGCCTTGTCCGCAGCGGACCCGTCGCCCCGCGCGTCCGCCGTGTCGCCTGCGATATGTCCCGCGGTGCCGGGCATCAGCGCGGTGGCCCGCAGATATTCGCGCATCGAGCGCATGCGGGGCGCCGCCGCCGCCGCTGCGGCAAGCGCTTCGTAGGCCGCAATCGCGCGTTCCGTATGCGCGCGCGATCGCTCGTCGGCCGCCAGCTCGATCAGCGCACCGGGACCGGCCTCTGCGAGCGCGATGAAATCGTCGATGGTCTGCCGATGCTCCGGCGAAAGCTCCGTGCGGAATTCGCGATACGCTCCTTCGAGCGCCGCGCCGACGCGATGAGCCGCTTCGACCGCCCGCGCCATCGCGTCGCTCGCGCGCCTTAGCCGGGCCCGTACGTCGGCCAGTTCGGCCGCTTCGCTCAACGTCGCGTCGAAGAGCTGAAGAAGAGGGAGCGCGCGATTGAAGGCGGCGACTTCAGGCGCTCTCGCGGCGCGCGGATTGCACCTCGCCTCACGCCCGTCGAACGCGATTACGCCGCCGGTGCGGTCCGCAGCGCCTGCAGCTGCGCGGCGACCGCCGCACCGGCCGCCGAAGCAGGGCCGCGGCGCTGGTAGCGATCTGGCAGACGCGAGCGCAACTCGCCAAGCGACAGCGTTCTCTCGCCGCCGCCGAGCCGCGCCAGCATCAGCGCGTCGACGATTGCGCGCGCGCATCCGCGCTCCTCCATCGCATGGGCGGCGCCATGCGCAATCCGGAGCGCTGCGCATCCGGCCTCGCCCAGCCGCTCGTCCGCCCGCTTCGCCACTGGCGCGGCCTTCATCAACTCGACCGCAAGCAGCGGCCGGAGCCGGCTTTCGGCAACGTTTTCGCAAAAGGCCGCAAGCGCCGCGGCCGCGAGTTTCGCGAGCGCCGCCACGCTCGCCGTTTCGCCGGCGAGATCGCTCAGGGTTTCGATCGCCCGGGAATCGAACGGGCAGATTGCGCGCGGGTCGAAGCGGCCCGTATCGCGGCCGTCATACAAGGCCACTGCGGCGGCCTCGTCTATCACGCGGCGCGCCCGCGCGAGCGCGGCCAGCATCCGCTCCCGACCGTCAGCCGGCGCAACTTCGAGCGCCACCGCGCTTGCCGGGGCCCGGCTCCGCGCGGCGACGTACACGTTGAAGGCGACATCGCGGCTGCGCGCGGCCACGCGCGCGAGCTCCGCAAAATACCCGTCCCATGCGGCGGCGTCGCCCGCGCCGAAATCGATCGCGACAACGATCGCGCGTATCCCGACGCGATAGGCCTGCTCGAAGGCGACCCCGAGCGCCTCGCCGCCGTGCAGCCGTCGCCACAGCATCGCACCCGCGTCGCCCCCGCCGATCTCGCGTGCGAGCGACTCGAACATCCGCTGCTCGAGGTCGTATGCTCTGGCGTGCGCTCCGAGCGCGAGCCTGATGATCGCGCGCCGGCCTTTTTTTGTCGCCGCGCGCTCCTCGAGCGCCATCACGTAGTTCAGAAAATGAGTCTTGCCCACGCCCGCCGGGCCGCTTACCCACAAAACCCGGCTGACGTTCGAGGTCTGGCTCGCGCTTATCGCACCCCACGCACGGGTCGCCGCTTCGGTCAGCAAATAAAAATCGACAACGCCCGCGCTGGGCGCGGCTTCGAGCGCAATTCGATCCGCCACTGGTGGTCCGAACTCGATCAGAGTGGCGAGGGAGCCCGGAAGATCGCCGGGCTGCGGAGCGCGTTCGGTCGCCGCCATGACGCACTTTTAACATGGTAGCGCGGCGCGCGCCTTTATGGCTGCGAAGGAATCAGTCAGGATTCACACGCGCGCGGCGAGCGCGCATATCGTATGCACGAGGCGTGCGGCGCTCAGACCACGCCTTCGGCGCGCAACCGCTCGAGCTCTGCCGCGTCGATTCCAACACCCGCCAGCACTTCCGCGGTGTGTTCGCCCAGAACCGGGGGCCGCATCCGCGTACGCTCGGGCCTCGGCGACCCCGAAAGCTTGATCGGCAACCCGGTCACCTTGATCGCGCCGCGCGCCGGAAATTCGCTGTCGAGCAGCATGCCGCGCCGTGCGACTTCGGGGTCGGCGGTCAACTCCTCGATCGTGCGCACCGGGGCGGACGGCACGCCCGCCGCAATCAGGGCCGCGATAAGCTCGTCGCGACGCCGTTCGCGCGTCCATCGAGCGACCGCGCTATCGACCTCCTCGACGTTCGCAAGCCGCATTGCGTGATTCCTGAACCGCTCCTCGGCGATCATCTCGTCACGGCCCATCAGCCGCGCGAGCGCGCGCCAATGCGGCTCGGTGAGGCAAAAGATCAGAATCTCGCCGTCGGCGGCGGGATAGACGTCGGACGGGCAGGCGTTGCGATGGCGATTGCCGAGACGCTCGGACTTGCGCGCCTGCAATTGCTCGGCGATTAGCCCGGTCAGCGCGGGCACGCACACATCGAGCATCGCGACTTCGACCTTTTGTCCGCGTCCGCTGCGCTCGCGCTGCAGCAGCGCGGCCAGAATTCCGCTCACCAGGTGGCTGCCGGTGCCCATGTCGATAAAGGTGGCCTGAGTTCTCACGCCGCTGCGATCGGGATAGCCGGTGACGCTCATCAGGCCCGAGCTTGCCTGCACCGTGGAGTCCATCGCGCCCAGGCGCGCCCACGGACCGTCGCTCGCATAGCCCTTGGCGCTGGCATAGATAAGGCGCGGAAACCGGCTGCGCAGGTCTTCGTAGCCGAGTCCGAAGGACTCCATCACGCCTGCCGAGTAGTTTTCGACCAGCACGTCGCCGCGTTCGAGGAGCCTGAGAATAATCTCGCGGCCGCGGCGATGCTTCAGGTTGAGCGTCACCGAACGCTTGTTGGCGTTGAGCATCAGAAAGGAATAGCCGACGCCGCTCTGCGACGACTCGGCGCGCCGCAGATTCTCGCCCGCGCCGGGCGGTTCGATCTTGATGATCTCGGCGCCCATCTGGGCGAGCTGCAGGGTGCAGTAAGGCGCGGCGAAAATCTGGCCCAGGTCGATTACGCGTATTCCCTCAAGCGGCAAGCCCATCGAGGTCTTCTCTCCCCTCTCCTCGCAGCGCGGCCGGCCCACGCTCAGCGCAGCAGGTTGCGCGCGATCACCATCCGATGCACTTCCGAGGGGCCTTCGCCGATCCGTCGGATGCGGGCCTCGCGGTACCATCGCTCGAGCGGAAACTCCTTGCTCACGCCGTAGCCGCCATGGATCTGCACCGCGCGATCGATCACGCGGCCGAGCGCCTCGCTCGAATAGAGCTTAGCGACCGACGCTTCCATCCGCGCGTCCTCGCCGCGATCGGCCTTCGACGCGCCGTCCCAGGTGAGCCACCGCGCCGCGCGCAGTTCGACCTCGGAATCGGCCAGCATCCATTGGATCGCCTGGCGGCGCGCCAGCAACTCGCCGAAAGTCTTGCGCTGCTTGGCATGTGCGATCGCCATCCTGAGCGCTGCGACGCCGACACCCACGTTGCACGCCGAGTAGGGAAAGCGCAGGCGCGTCAACAAATCGAGACAGAGCGTCAGGCCCCCGCCCTCGGGGCCGAGGCGCTGCGCCGCCGGCAGCGTGCAATCCTCGAAATGCACCTCGCACGGCAGCGCCGCCGTGCGCAGCGTCTTGAAGGGCCGTGCGGCGAAGCCGGGCGTGTTCTTCTCGACGATGAACGCGGTGATGCCCGCGCGGCCGGCGCCGGGATCGGTGCGCGTGAACACCACCCCCCATTCGGCCTCGTGCGCGTGCGAGGTGAAAATCTTGGTGCCGTTCAGGAGGTAGGTGTCGCCCTTGCGCACCGCGCGGCACTGGATCGCGCCGGCAGGATCCGATCCCCCTGAAGGCTCGGTGATTGAAAAGAATGTGTGGTAACCGTTCCTGATCGTGGGAATGGCGTATTTCTGGATCTGTTCTTCGGTGCCGGCCCAGATGACCGGGGGCGGCGTGCGCCCGAACACTCCTCCACCCGGGTTGTAGAGGCCCATACGATGCTGCGCCATCTCTTCCATCAGCACGCAAATCTCGAAGGTGCCGAGTCCGCCGCCGCCGTATTGGGTCGGCACGCCCATGCACCAGAGGCCCGCGGCCTGGGTCTTGCGCGCGAGCGCGCGGAAATCCTCCTCGGGAATCTCGGCCGCGTCAGGATCGAGGCGCTCTTCGATAGGGATGATCTCGTCGCGGATGATGCGCCTTACCTGGTCGCGCAGCGCGGTCAATTCTTCGGACAGGACGAACCCGTTATTGCCTTTTTCCATCCAGGGCATAGCCTCCCGGTGTGTTCCAACGCGCGCGGCGTCTGTCAGTCGAGCCGGCGCTTCAGTTTTTCGAGCCAGATTTCGTGGAGCCGCTCCAAATCATGGGTGCCCCAGGTACCCTTGCGCACAGAATCGATTTCCCAGACATGGCGGATCGCACGGTCGACCCTCTCGATTGCCTGCGCGCCCGTCGCGCGGCGCTCCGCGCCGGTCAGCGTCCGCGCCTTTAGCCACCCGGCCATGCCTTCCAGCGTCTCAGCGCTGTATTCCCATAAATCGCGCTCCGCGCCAACCTCCACTCTCGCTGTCGCATCGGCCGGCGCACCCGCCGCTCCCGAGACTATCGCCTGTGCCGCGGCCACCCCGATGCGCATCTGCGCTGCCGCCTCGAGCAGGCGCGCTCGCCTCTCGGCCGCTCCCGCGGGTTCTGCGGGTGGAAGCATGACGTCGCCGTACGTGAGCGCCAACGCCGAAGCCCGCGCTACCGCGCTATAGGCCTGCGCCATCGCCGCTCCGCATCCGGGATGCCGCGCCGCCGCGGTCTCGTCCAGGGCCGCGCCGGAATCGATGCCCAGGAAGCACGTCGCGCGCGCGAAGGTCTCGAGGTTGACCGGATAGGCGAGCGCGCTGAACGCGCCGAATGTCAGGCACGAGATGCTACGCAGGCCCATCCGATGATACGCGTTAAGGTCGCGCACGACCGTTGACGGCATCCCAAAACCCATCCCGCCGAACAAAATCGCGTCGGCGTAGTACTCGAAGACGTGACCGCGCCCGTCGAACAAATCCAGGTAACGTTCGAGCGACTCCCGGTAAAGCGGATTCACCGTGCAGGCCGGATCGTCGATCGCGTGACGATAGCATCGTTCGCGCGGCGCCCATTCGAACCATACATTGTCGAGCGGACGCAGCGCGGGATCCGGCTCCAGCGTGTCGTGGTAAGCGAGATAGGCGGCAGGCGGCGCGGACTCGCCTTCGCCCGCGAGCGCTGCCGCGACTTCGTTCACCACCCTCATATATTGAAGCTGCGGCGACATCGCTGCACATCCGCCGCAGCGGCACCACGCTCCGCCCCGCACGTCCGCACCCCAGATATGCAGTATCGCCATCTCGGGGTTCTGACGCACCATGTCGACCGCGCCCGCGCGCACCAACTCGAGCGCCCCGCCGCTCGACACACACAGGTTGCCGCGCTCTGTCCTTCGCCCGTCGTCTCCACAGGGAAAATACTCGGGATGCGCCGCGAACTGGTCGCGCGGAAGCAAAAGCGGCAGCATATGGCCGCCATACCCAGGCTCGATGCCGCGCATGGCGAGCATTGGCGCGACTTCGTCGATCTTGAGCCGCGTGTCCTGCCCGTGGCGGATATATTCGAACGCGTTGATGCCTCGATGCCCCATCCACGCGGCGAAGTCGCGATCGTGTGCGAGATGCGTCTGAAGCCGCGCAGGGTCCTCGTAGTGCCAGGTCATGATGTCCGAGGCGAAGGCGCGCCTGCTGAAGGCCGGCGTGACGCGGTACGGCCCGAGCGCCTCGAGTTGGGCCCACACGACGCGCGGCAGCGCGGGTGCGCGGCCGAGCGCGAAACGCGCGCCGAGGCGCCCGAGCAGGTCGTACGCGCCGTGGAGCACGGCGCGCGCCGAGGCGCCTGCGACGACGAGCGCATCGCCGCGCCTGCCGGCGCCTTCGGCGCCGGCAGGCGCGGCGATGCGCTGCAGCGCGAAGCTGTCGTCGGGGAGCGCCGCGCGCGAGCGCGCG
>DATJXN010000059.1 GCA_035500095.1 Candidatus Binataceae bacterium | reverse complement strand
CTTCGAGCGCCTGGGCGGGGCGATTTTTGTTTCAAACATTGACCGGTTGCCGAGCCCGCTGATAGCGTTGGCGGTTGATCTTCAAGCACGGACCGCGCGCACGAGAAGCGCGGGCGTATTTTCGCGCGGACGGCTTTGGGTACAGAGGGTTTGAATGTCGATGCGAGCGAACGACGAAGCAGGCCAGGGCGAGGCGGTGATACTCGGCGATGCCGCCGTGCTTACACGGATGGACAAGGCGGTGGCGTGGGCGCGCAAGTTTTCGATTTTTCCCTATCCGTTCGCGACCGCCTGCTGTGCGATGGAATACATGTCGCTTTCGATGACGCCTTACGACATCGATCGCTTCGGCGCGCTGCTGCCGCGCTTTACGCCGCGCCAGGCCGACCTGCTGATGGTGATCGGCACGGTCACGATGCGCCAGGCGCCGATCCTGCGCCGGGTATACGATCAAATGGCCGAACCCAAGTGGGTGATGGCCTTCGGCGCGTGCGCCTCCACCGGCGGCTTCTATGACAACTACGCGACGCTCCCCGGCATCGACCGCATCGTCCCGGTTGACGTTTACGTCCCGGGATGTCCGCCGCGGCCCGAGGCCGTGCTCGACGCCCTGATGGCGCTGCAGCGCAAGATCCAGGGCCAGAAGCAGAAGCTCGGCCCCGGCCGGGCCGCCTGACTCAGCCGGCTGCTCCCCGACGATGGAACGCTACCTCACCCGATGGCTGGACATCCCTGATCTGCGCCGAATCGAAGTGTACGAGGCGCACGGCGGTTACGCCGCGTTGCGCAAGGCGCTCTTCGAGATGACCCCGGAGCAGATCATAAACGAGGTCAAGAACTCGAATCTGCGCGGACGCGGCGGCGCGGCCTTTCCGACCGGCGTCAAATGGAGCTTCATCCCCAAGGACTCCAAGAAGCCGGTCTATGTCTGCTGCAACGCCGACGAGAGCGAACCCGGCACGTTCGCCAACCGCTACGAACTCGAAAACGATCCGCACGCAATAATCGAGGGCATCCTGATCGCCTGCCGTGCGGTCGGCGCGCACACCTGCTTCGTTTACATGCGCGGCGAGTTCTTCACCCAGAAAGAGATCTTCGAGACGGCGCTCGCCGAGGCGCGCGCACGCGGCTACGTCGGCGCGGACGTGATGGGCTCGGGCTTCGGCGTCGAAATAACGGTCCATCGCGGGGCCGGCGCGTACATCTGCGGCGAGGAAACGGGATTGCTCGAGTCGCTCGAGGGCAAGCGCGCCTATCCGCGCAACCGGCCCCCGTTTCCGGCGATCCAGGGCGCGTTCGGATGCCCCACGGTCGTCAACAACATCGAGACCCTCTCCAACGTCTCGCACATCATCGCGCGCGGCGCCGAGTGGTACAAAACGATGGGCCCCGCAACCAGCCCGGGCAACAAGCTCTTCTGCCTCTCCGGCCACGTCAACAGGCCGGGTCTGTACGAGCTGCCGATGGGCTTTCCCTTGAAGGACCTGATCTACGAGGTCGGCGGCGGAATCCTCGATGGGCGCGCGCTCAAGGCGGTCATCCCTGGCGGCTCGTCGTTTCCGGTCTTCACCGCCGAAGAAGCGATTAAGGTCAACATGGATTTCGACTCGGTACGCGCGGCTGGCTCGCTGATGGGCACCGCGGGCGTGATGGTGATGCATGACGGCACCTGCATGGTCGACGTGCTGCGCACCGTCGCGCATTTTTACCATCACGAATCCTGCGGCCAGTGCACGCCATGCCGCGAAGGTACCGGCTGGATCGAAAAACTGCTGATCGAACTGGAAGCCGGACGCGGCCGAATCGAGGACCTCCAGACCCTGCTGAGCGTTGCCACTAATATGGAGGGCAACACGATCTGCGTGCTCGCCGACAGCCTCTCGATGCCGGTGAAGAGCTTCCTCCCCAAGTTCCGCTCCGAGTTCGAGGATCACGTGCGGCTGGGCCGCTGCCCGTTCAAGGAAAGCGGCGCGGCGCTCAGCGCCGTCGACGGCCGCGCTCACGCCGCCGCGACTCCGCCCAAACCCGCCATCGCGCACGCGGACTGAAGCAAGATGCCGAAGCTGACAATCGACGACACGCCGGTCGAAATTCCCGACGGTCTCAACCTGATCGAAGCCGCGCGCCTTTGCGGGATCGAAATTCCGCACTACTGCTACCATCCGGCGCTCTCGGTGGTGGGCAACTGCCGGATGTGCCTCGTCGAGGTCGAGAAGGCGCCCAAGCTTCAGATCGCGTGCAACACGCGGGTGACCGAAGGGATGGTCGTGCGGACCACGAGCGACCGCACCCACGCGGCGCAGCGCGCGGTGCTCGAGTTCCTGCTCGCCAACCATCCGATCGACTGCCCCGTGTGCGACCAGGCCGGCGAGTGCAAGCTTCAGGACTACTACATGGACTACGACCGCCAGCCCTCGCGCTTCGAATTGGCGCGCAAGAACCACAAGGGCAAGGCGATCGATATCGGTGGCGGCCTGATGCTCGATCAGGAGCGATGCATCCTGTGCGCGCGCTGCACGCGCTTTTTCGACGAAGTCACACAGACCTCGGAACTCGCGATCTTCGGGCGAGGCGACCATAACCTGATCGACACCTATCCCGGGCGCAAGGTCGATAATCCTTACGCGCTCAACACGGTGGACATCTGTCCGGTCGGCGCGCTGACCGAGAAGGATTTCCGCTTCCGCATGCGCGTCTGGTACCTGCATCGGACGGAATCGGTATGCGGCGGATGCGAGCGCGGATGCGCGATCGATATCCATCACCACCGCGGCCGCATCTACCGCTTCAAGCCGCGCCACAATCCCAAGGTCAACGGCTACTGGATGTGCGACGCGGGGCGGCACAGCTTTCCCGCGCTGCAGAGCGAGAGCCGCCTGGTCGCGCCGCTAAGGCAGGCGGACGATCGGATGGCGGCGCTTGGATGGGACGCGGCGCTCGCCGAGGCGGCAGCCAAAATCTTCGAGTACGGGCGTGCGTACGGCGCAAACGCGATTGGCGCCGTGGTCGGCGCGCGTGCGACCAACGAGGAAGCGTGGGCGATGAAGCGCCTGATGGCGGCGATTGGCTCGGACCGGATCGCCGGGCTGACATGGTCGCCGGCCGATGCGCCCGGCGACGACAACCTGCTCGTCCGCGCCAACCGCAATCCCAATACGCGCGGCCTCGCCGCGCTCGGGATCGAATCCGCCGCGCTCGGGCGCTTGGGCGAGGCGGCCGCCCGCGGCGAGATGAAGATGCTAATCGCGATGCGCGCCGATTTGGCGCGCGCGCTCGGCGAGGCCGAGTTCGTCCGCCAGTTCGGTCCGCTCGACTATCTAGTCGTGCTCGACACCGACGCCAACGAAACCGGCCAGATGGCGAATCTCGTGCTGCCGATTGCGGCGTATCCGGAAATCGACGGCAGCTTCACCAACTTCAAGGGCAGGGTGCAGCGCCTTAACGCGGCCTTCGATCCGCCGGGCGAGGCGCGCTCGGCGATCGAGGTTATTGCCGCGCTGGCGTCGCATCTCGAAGATGGAGCGGCGCAAAAGACCGCGGCGATGCTCGCGATACCATCGTCGGCGAGCGAAATTTTCGCCCGGATGGCCGCCGCCGAGCCGGCATTTTCAGGCCTGACGCTCGACGCCCTAGGCGCCCACGGCACCGCGCTGAATCTCGCTGGCGAATAATCCGCGACTATTTTCTCCGCCACATGCTGTCGATGCGGGGCTTCCAGGGTCAACCTGACGAGTCAAAACACGTCCAGATGGGGCTATGCACGTCCAGACGTGCAGCGTAATATTGAGGCAGCTAAAAATCGCCGTCCTGGAGCGTGGTGAACGCAATCAGGGCGAGGGGGGAAATTCATGGGCAGCATCAGGCGAGATTCTATATTCAAGGCGGGAATCGCGACCGTAGCATTTGTGGCTGCGGCGCTGGCGCTCTCACCGATCGCGCGGGCGCAGGCGATGGGTGAATACGGCGCGGTAACTGGCGAGGCTGCGGGCGCGGCGTCCCAAGCCCCGCATGCCAACCTTCCCGCGCTTCCAACGGCCCAGCACGATTCATCCGGTTCGACCACGACCGTGATCGGGGAGGACGGCTCCTCACCCGAGGACGCCAGGGCTGCCGAAAAGGACAGCGGGCAGTCGGGCGACGAGTGGACCGAGGTCCACGGCACGGGCGACGACGACCAGCCCGGAAACTAAGCGATCGAAAGAGCCGCATCGCAGCGGCCGCCGCAGCGAGCGAGCCCCGCGAACTTCTGCTAGCGGCTGAACAGCCCGGCGGCCATATTCGCGAACGCTCGCGCAAAGAGCATCCCGGGCTTGGGCACTGTCACTTGCGGCGGGGGTATCGCAGCGGCCGCGGCGTTATCGGCCTGTTTCACGCTGCGGACATATTCGAGAACGTCGCCCGCAAAAACGCTCTTGGCCCACTGGTTCAGCGTCGATAGCTGCACGGTGCCTGCACTATCGAGGACCAGCGTCGCCGGCGTGGGCATCCCCGGCTTCTCGTGATCCATCAGGCCGAAGACGCGCGCGGCGTTGAAGTCCGTGTCGGAGAGCACGGCGAATGGAAGCTTGAGCCCGGTGCGCATCCGGCGCGCCTTGCGCGGCGTCTCGGGTGACAGCGCGATTACCTCGACTCCCGAGCGCTTGAATTCCGGATAATGCTCCGCGTAGTCCGCTAACTGGCGCAGGCAGTACGGGCACCACGCGCCGCGCGCATAGACCAGCACCGCCGGTCCCGACGCGGTGAATTCGGTTAGCGCGTGAGCGATCCCGTCGCTGTCGGGCAGCACCAGCTCCGAGGGATGTTGTGCCTGGCTATTGCGCCTGGAGTTTCCAAAAGCCATCGCCGTCACGCTCCTTTGCGCTGCTCCGTTCATCGCGGTCGCCGCCCGAATCGGCGCGGCGACCGGCTGCTTGGCACGGGCGTCGAAAACGGGCGCAGGTTCAACCGTGCAGAGCTTTACCGGCTGGCCGGGAATGGGGTGGCCGGGAATCGGATCCTTTAGGGCCGGCGCGTCGGCCATCTTTACGGGATGCGCTATCCCGGGCGCGTAACACTCGTGACATTCGGGCAGCAGCGCTTCGTAGTTCTCGAACAGCAGCGCGTTCTCGCGCAGCCGCAACTCCTTCACCAGCGGCTCGATACGATGCCATACGGCGACCGCATAGCCGCCGATCGTGGGCAGGATATCCTGCTTGTCGATCAGGTTGTGGCGCACCAGGTTGCCGACCCGGTCGTAGTAGCCGCCCACGCGATGAATCGCGACATCGGCGCGTTCTCCACGGCCCATCCGGCAGAACTCGTCCCAGGTTGCGCACGTCAGCATATGCAGCAGGAAAAGCTGATCGTGCTGGAAGTCGGAGCTTTGCCAGATCTCGAACAGATGCGCGGTGATCGAAAAGTAGCGCTCGCGCGCCGCCTGGCGCAGTTGCAGCACCACCACGACGGCGCTCGCGATGAAGGCGAGCGTCGAGACGACGGTTGCGATTGCGGCTGCGACCTGCCAATCGATCGACGCCATTGTCTGCCGACAGTATCCGCGCGGCAAAAACGAAGCAACCGAGGGATTTTGACCGTCTTGGCCGAGGAGTTCGCTTGTCAGTTCCCGGCGGCGCGGGCTATTGTTCCGCCCCGCGCCAGAGTTTTCTGACTCGAAACGAGGGAGTATAAAAATCTAATGCGCGACATTAAGTTCGGCTTGTTTTCGATCACTGGCGACTATGCCCAGGCGCTCAAAATGGCCAAGCGCGCCGACGGCCAGGGCTTTTACTCGATCCTGCTTAACGACCATTTCTTCTCGCCCTTCCGCCCGCCGCGCGAGCCGCAACTCGAGTGCTTCACGACGCTCAGCGCGATCGCCGCGGTCACTACGAAAATTCGCGTCGGCTCGCTGGTGGCGGCGATCGGGTTCCGCTCGCCGGCGCTGCTCGCCAAGATCGCCTCGACCCTCGACCACGTGAGCAACGGGCGGATGGTGCTCGGGCTCGGCGCCGGATGGGAGCGCGAGGAATACGACGCGCACAATTATCCGTACCCCTCCAATTCCGAGCGCCTCGACCAGCTTGCGGACGCGATCAAGCTGATCAAGGCGATGTGGACGCAGGACGAGCCGACCTATCATGGAACGCATTTCTCGATCGATAAGGCCTACAACAATCCGCGCCCGCTGCAGAAGCCGTATCCGCCGATCATGCTCGGCGGATCGGGAAGTAAGCTGCTCAAGATAGCGGCCGCCGAAGCCGACATTGCGAATCTGATCCCGCCGATCTTCAACGGCAAAGACCTGATCAACGATCCCGCCGCGGCTGTGAGATTCGACAAGCCCGAGCTCAAGCGGCGGATCGCGCGCCTGCACGGCCTCGCCAAAGAGGCGGGACGCGACCCGCGCGATATCGAGCTCAGCGGACTGACCCTGGTTACGGTTTCAAAGGACAAGCATCGCGTGGATGCGGCGGTCGCGGAGGTAGCG
>DATJXN010000058.1 GCA_035500095.1 Candidatus Binataceae bacterium | reverse complement strand
CGCCGGCTTCGCCGGCGGGCTCGCGCGCAGCCGAAACCCGCGGCGCTTGAGCAGCACCCGCCGCTCGCCCTCGAACACCACTTCGCCGCGCTGATTCACACCCCAGTGGCGAAAACGCACCTCGCCCGCGTCGGCGCTCTTGTACCGCGCAAGATCGGGACGCCCGGCCATCGCCGCGTCGAAATCGCGTTTCTCCATCACCTCGGAAAACGCGTAGAGCGTGTCGCCGTGCAGGACCGGCGTGCGAAACCGGATCTTGTCCAGCGCGAGTTCGGCCAGCGCCTGCTCTCCCGTATCTTCCATCGCGAGCCCGATCACCAGCGAGGCGGTGACACCGCCGAAGGTGATGCGATGGCCGACCGGGTTGGACTCCATCAGGTGCTCGTTGAAATGGGCCTGTGCCGTGTTCATCACCAGGTTGGTGATGAGCACGTTGTCGATCTCGCCGACGGTCTTGCCGCGCGCATGTTCGTAAACGTCGCCGACCGTGAAATCCTCGAAGTAGTTGTCGCGGCCGGTAAGGCTTTGCGGCTCCGGCGCCAATCCCTTTCCGCTATCAGCAGCCATCGTATGCGCTCCCGTCTCGCGCGCGTCTAGTCTTGCGGCCCCAGCAGCCGGTCCGAGATCACGCGAAGCTGGATTTGCGAGGTGCCCTCGAAAATCTTGGTCAGCCGCGCGTCGCGCCAGTAGCGCTCGATCGCAAAGTCCTTCGTATAGCCATAGCCGCCGTGAATCTGCAGTGCGTCGCTGGTGACCCGCTCGGCCATCTCGGAGGCGAACCACTTGACCATCGACGCCTCCTTGTCGCAGCGGCGCTTGCTGTCCACCTCGTTGGCGACGAAGTACATCAACTGGCGAGCGGCCTCGATATTGGCGGCCATCTCGGCCAGCTTGAACCGTATCGCCTGAAAGTCGCCGATCGGATGGCCGAACTGCGAGCGGCGCTTGGCGTACTCGATGGAATCCTCGAGCGCGCCGCGCGCCAGCCCGATCGCACGCGCGGCGGTATGCACGCGCGCGGTCTCCAGCCCCGACATCATCGCGTAAAATCCGCGCCCTTCCTCGCCGAGCAGCGCTTCGGCCGGCAGACGGAAGTTGTCGAAATGGAGCTCGAAGGTCTTCCAGCCGAAGTAGCCGATTTTGCGAATCGGCGATCCGGAGATTCCGGACGGGAAGGTGCCGCGTTCTTTCTTCACCAGGAACTGGCTGATCCCGACATGGCGGCGCTTGGGGTCGGTCGGCGGCGAGGTGCGCGCGAACAGCACGATATAGTCGGCGCCGTCGGCGAACGTGCACCAGGTCTTGGTGCCGTTGATCACCCATTCATCGCCCTGGCGCACCGCCTTGCATGCCACGTTGGCCAGATCGGAGCCCGCGTCGGGCTCTGAGAGCGAAAACGCGCCGAGCCATTCACCCCGCGCGATTTTCGGAAAGTAGCGGCGCTTGTCTTCTTCCGTCACCCCGCCCCATAGCGAATTGCCGCGCGCGATGATGCTGGCGACGCTCATCCACGCCCGCGCCAGTTCCTCGGTCACCAGCGCGTACTCGAACACGCCGAGCCCCAGCCCCCCGTATTCCTCGGGAATCAGGATGCCGAAGTAGCCGAGCTCGCCCATCTTGTCCCGCAGCGACATCGGGATGTCGCCTTGCTCGGGGTCGAGTTTGTTGGCGATGGGCAGGACCTGCTCGATGGCGAAGTCGCGCGCCATCTGCTGAATCATTTTGCGCTCGTCGGTGAGGTAATTCATTTATTGACGTTCCTCTTGCTGACCAGGTTGGTGCGGCGAAAGTCGATCACCAGCTCGCCGCGGCTGTCGTGGCCCTCGGTGTGCCAGGTGACGATCCCGCTCTCGGGCCGGCTCGACGACTCGCGCTTGTCCATCACCGTGCTGCGCGCGCTAAGCGTTTCGCCGGGATAGAGGGCCCGATGGAATTTAAGATCGTCGACGCCGAGGAACAAACCGCCGGCCTCGCTCAAATCCTCGACCGAGAGCCCGAATACGGTCAGAAAAACCAGCATCGGGTTGAGCACGACGCCCCGATGGCCGTGGGCGCCCGCGTAATCCGCGTTGAAGTAGAGCGGGTTGAAGCTGAGCGTCAGGGTCGAAAACAGGCTGTTGTCGCCGTCGTTCAGCGTACGTCCCCAGTGATGCTGGTAAACGTGGCCGAGTTCGAAATCCTCGTAGTGATTTCCCTTGGGCCATTTCCTGGCCCGCGATTTGAATTCGTCGCTCATTCCGTTTGCTCCGGCTTCATACGCCCCCGCCTTTGCGGCACTTCACGGCGCTGACGATGCGCCCGCTTTGGGGAGCATAGACAACCGGCGCCATATTGGCGAGTTTGTGCCCGCGGTGGCAAGAACGGCACCGCCCCGAACACACCGGCCGCGACGGAACTCAACCGTCGTTGGGAGTGTTAATCAGCCAAAGCGTTTCGTGCTTCAGCGTCGCACGCGGCTGGCTTGGACGCCTGAGAGCGGCCGTGTTATCGTTTTATTGTTCGACCAGAGCGGCAATGGCGAGGCCCTGGACTCAAACAGGAGAGCGTTAAGATGCGCAGGCTGATGACCTCGATAGCGCTGCTCGCGGCGATGGCGCTTGCGGGCGCGATGCCGGCGCGCGCTGGCAGCGGGTTGTCCCCCTGGGACAAGATCTCCGCGCTGCTCGGCAGCAAGCATGAAGATGACAAATTCAAACTCATCAACGTCGCCGATCTCGCCACGCTGAGAGCCGATCCGAACTCGCATGTCGTGATCCTCGACGCGAACGTTCAGGATACCCGCGACAAGTGGGGCGTGATTCCGGGAGCGCGGCTGCTTTCCTCATACGACAGCTACGACGTCGCGACCGAACTGCCGCCGGCCAAGAGCGCGAAGCTGGTTTTTTACTGCGCCAACACGCGTTGAATGGCTTCGCACGGGGCCGCCCGGCGGGCGGTCGCAGCAGGTTACCTGGACGTGAGCGTGATGGCCGACGGAATCAAGGGATGGGACGAGGCCGGTCAGCCGCACGTAAACTCGGCGTCGGCTCAGCACGCGGCGATGTGACCGTCCCCGCCTTCGTGCCCGGTCACACTTTTCTGATCGTCGTCCTTCGCCGCATCCTCTCAACAAGTCTCCAGTGGCCTGGCTGAGCGCAGCGCCGCCCTCCTCCGGCGACGACGCGCCGCCGCGTGAAATCACGCCGCGCGCGATCGCACTTGGCCTGGCACTCGCGCTGCTGCTCGGCGCGGCTAACGCCTACCTCGGGCTTTATGCCGGCATGACCGTCTCGGCGAGCATCCCGGCCGCGGTGATCTCGATGGCGGTGCTGCGGGCGCTCGGCCGCGCGACGATTCTCGAGAACAACGTGGTGCAGACGATTGCCTCAGCCGGAGAAGCCGTCGCGGCGGGCGCGATTTTCACATTCCCTGCGCTGGTCGTGCTGGGCGAGACCGGCGCGCTGTCGTACCGCGACGTCACGATGCTGTCCGCGGCCGGCGCCGTGATGGGCAGTCTGCTGGTGGTTTTTCTGCGCCGCGCCTATATCGTCGAAGAGCGCCTGCCCTTTCCGGAGGGCGTCGCGTGCGCCGAGGTGCTCCGCGCGGGCGAAGCCGAAGGCGCGAGTGCGATGCCGCTTTTGTGGGGCGGACTCGCGGCAGCCGCGCTCAAGGCCGCGCAGGATATCGTGGGCGCACTCCCTCAAGCGGTGCAGTCCGCACAATGGGCCGGCGAGTACGTGCTGGCCGGCGCGATCGACGTCTCTGCGGCGCTGCCGGCGATCGGCTACATCATCGGGATTCGAATCGCGAGCCTGGTCTTCGGCGGCGGCGCCTTAGCCTGGCTCGTCGCAATACCGATCGCGAGCGCGTACCACCCGGAGTTGCGCAATCTCGACCCGCAGGCTGCCGCGCACACAATCTGGAGCGGACAGGTGCGCTACCTCGGGGTCGGCGCGATGCTGGTGGGAGGAGTGGCGACGCTCTGGCGGCTGCGGGAACCCATCGGCCGCGCCCTCCGCGAGAGCATCCGGATGGCGCGCGCGACTCACGCGGTCGCCGTCGCCCGCGAGGACCGCGACCTCTCGACAGCCGCGGTGCTGGGCGCCGTCGCGCTCGTAACCCCGCTGATTTTCGCGATCTGCCTGATTCTCTCGGGAAGCGTCCTGCTGAGCGCCGTGCTGTCGCTCGCGCTGGCGTTCATCGGTTTCTTCGCCACCGCGATCGCCGGCTACCTGACCGGGATCGTCGGCGCGTCGAACAATCCGGTTTCAGGCGTGACGATTATCGTGCTGCTGGCGATCGCGGTGCTGCTCAAGCTCTGGGGCGTGCCGGCGGGGATCGGGCCGCATCTGGCGATTACCGCCGGCGCCGTCGTATGTACGGCTGCCGCGATGGCCGGCGATTCATTGCATGACCTCGCAACCGGATACCACGTCGGGGCGACGCCGCGCGCGCTCGAAATCTCGGTGCTGGTGGGCGCGCTCGGCTCGTCGCTGCTGATGGCGCCGATCCTGAACATGCTGATTCGCGGCTATGGAATCGCGGGGACAGCGGGCGCGCGCGCGGGCGCGCTGGCCGCGCCTCAAGCGTTCCTGATGGCCAAGGTTGCGCAAGGAGTTTTTGCGGGCGGCCTGCCCTGGCGCATGATCGCGGCGGGCGCCTTGCTGGCCGCGGTGCTGGTTGGCGCCGATCGGATCCTCGAGCGGCGCGGCACGCGATGGCGCACGCCCGTGATGCCGGTCGCGATCGGCCTCTACCTGCCGCTCGGCTTGAGCGTCGCAATCTTTTTGGGCGCGCTCACACGCGAGGCGCTTGGCGGCAGCACGCGAGAGAGCGGCGGCGGCTCGGGGCTGCTGTACGCGGCGGGGATGGTGGCGGGCGAGGCGCTGATGGGCGTGATGAGCGGCGCGCTGGTAACCGCAGGTATCAAGCTGCCGCTTTGGTGAGGCGAAGCGGGCGCACCAGCGGCGCAGGCCGGGCGCGCAGGGATTGATCGCGGCGCCGGAGCGGATGATAATCATTATCAGTGACGGAAGTTAAACTGTTAGGCCCGCGCGGCCGCGGCCAATACGCCGAATCCAGGCTCGCCGAATTTATCGCCAACTGCCGGCGCAAAAAGATGGCGGTGACTCCGCAGCGCCTCGCCGTGCTGCGCGCTCTGCTCGAATCGGGCGACCATCCGCGCGCCGATCGCATCTACGCGCGCGTCCGTCGCGAACATCCGCGTATCTCGCTCGCCACCGTCCATCGCACGCTCGAACGCCTGTGCGAGGTCGGCGAGGCGCGCAAGGTCACGCCGCTGCACGACACCGCGCGCTACGACGGCAACACCCGCCCGCATCATCACGTAGTCTGCGTGCGCTGCAAGCGAGTCGAGGACGTCGAGGCGCCCGAATTCGATCGCCTGCTCGCCGGCCGGGAGACGCTCGGCGAATTCCGTCTGCTGGGATGCTCGGTCGAAGTGCGCGCGCTCTGCGATCGATGCCGCAGGCGCGGCGCGGTTCGTTCCTCCGCGGCACACTGAGCGCGCTTGCGGCGTTGGGTAATAATCGCCGCGATCGTCATCTTCTGCCTGCACGGCGCACTGCTGCTCTCGACGCTCAATGACTGGCGCGTCACGCTCGATTCCGGCTACCACGTCTCGCTCGCACGCCAATACGGCGAACACGGACTGGTCGCGTGGGACCGGATCAACTTCGGACCCGGCGGACGGCCGAATCTGCAGGCTCCGCTGCTCCATCTGGCGATCGGTGCAATAGGCCGCGCCGTGGGCGGGACGGGCGATGACTACGTGCTCGCCAACGCGATCCTCGCGACGGCGCAGTGGGCGGCGGCGATCGCGACCGCCGCGTTCTTCGCGCTGACGTTGGGCGGAGAATGGGCGATGCTGCTCGCGGCCGCGCTCTTGAGCGGCGCCGGCTATGCGTCGGCTTCGTTCGCGTCCGGAATTCCTTCCGGATGGCTCTTCATCCTGACTCCCTGGGCGATACAGCTTTTTCTTGGCCGGCGCCTGGCGCCGGCGGCGGTCGCCGCCTCGGCAGCGATCTACGTCCATATCGCCGGCCTCGCGATGGTTCCGCTCGGGATGATCGTCGCCGCCGCGCTGACTCGCCGATGGGGCGACCTGATTCGCGTCGGCCTTGCGATCGCAATCATCACCGCGCCCTGCTCTCTCCATTGCCTGCGTTACGCGCAATGGTTCAGCGGGGTGCGCAACTGCTCGCCGCTCCTGCTCGACCCGCTGCTCGACGCACTCGGACTTATTGGTCTTGCCGCCGCGATGGAGCGGCCGCGCGACAATGCGTTTCTCATCGCATGGGCGATTGCGCCGCTGGCCTGGCTTTTTCAGGACCCCGGACGTTTCGTCGTACAGTCGGGTCTCGCGGCGAGCGTGCTTGCAGCCGTCTGGCTGTCCGGATGGCTTGCCCGGATGCGCGAGACTAGCCGCGCCGCCGTTGCCGCGCTAGTGATTGCGCTCGCGACGCTTACGCCCTTCGGCAGCCCGGCGCTCGCGACTGAAGCGGCATGGGCGGCGGGAGTACGCTATCCGCGGGCGCTCGATTGGCAGGAGGCCAGCGCGCTTGCCGGCGCGATCGAGCGCCACGGCTTTACGGAAAAACTGGTCGCCGTTTATCAACCTGCGCTCTGTCCAGCGATCGCGGTCTATGCGCCGATCGCGTGCGAGAAAGGCCATTGGGTCGAGGTGCAACCGCCGGCCGATCCCGCGGACGCGGTGGCGGCGGCAAGCAAAGTTTATGTGCTGCCGCTTCGCCCTGACGATCCCGCGCTGGATGCAACGGTGCGGCGCGGATGGCTTCGTGCATGGGGCGGTGCGGCCGATTCAACGGTAGTGACGCTCGCCTCGAGCGTTCCGCTCGAGGCCGCGTCCGCGGCCACCGGGCAAATCGTCGCGGCCGACGCCGCCTGGCTCTCCGCTCATGCGATCGACAATGCGCTGCGCAGTGACGAATGGGTCGCGATGTTCTCGCCGGGCAAGTTGCGCGCCCGGCGCACGCAGTTGCTGGAGCAGCGCGAGCACGCCGGGCGAATTCAAATTGCGCTGCTCGTTTATGCCGCCGCGCTGGAACCTTCGTTCCCGCCGCAGGCAGCCGCGATGCGGCGCGCGGCCCGCAGCTTTGGCGTGATCGCAAGCTTTCTCGGCGACGGGCTCGCGCGCGGTTTCGAGACCGGCGCGGCCACGGCGCGGCTCAGATGGCGGATGGGGATGCTTTCGGCGGCAGCGCAGTCGATGGGTCGGCAGCCACCGCCCGATGAGGAGTTCGAGCGCGCGCTGAATGAAACCGTCGAGGTTTATCTTGCGTCGAAGGGCGTGACCTTCTTCGAGCGGCCGCCCGCGGACGATCGATACTCGTTGTCCGCACCGCTCAGGTCGATTGCGAGCGCGAGCGGCCGTATCGGTGGGTGCGTCGCGCGCACGCTACTCGCGGAAGGCCCGCGATTCTTGCATAATTACCGTCACGTTCGTGCCTGCGCGAAATTCGAAGCTCCGGCCGCGCCGAGTTATCGGCTTGTAGCGACTGCGTCAAAGTACCGAGTTCTATCGCCCGGCCGCGTCCCGGTAACCCGCTGATGGCAGAAGCCGCCGCAACGATCGAAGCGCCCGCGCAGGCGCACGCTTACGTCGAAGGGGCGCTCAAGTGGCTCATCGCGCTCGCGGTCATCCTGTGCACCATCCTCGAGGTTCTCGACAGCTCGATCGTCAACGTCGCGCTGCCGCACATGCAGGGCAGCTTCTCGGCCAGCGTCGATGAAGTGACCTGGGTCGTGACGACCTACCTGGTCGCGGCAGGCATCATGATTCCGACCACCGGATGGGTCGCCGGGCAGTTCGGGCGCAAGAACTACTTCCTGATCTGCATCGTCACCTTCGTGCTGTCCTCGGCGATGTGCGGCGCGGCACAGACGCTCAACCAGATGGTCGCGTTCCGCTTCCTGCAGGGAATCGCCGGCGCCGCGCTGCAACCGCTGTCGCAGGCGATCCTGATGGAGACCTTTCCGCCCAACGAGCAGGCGCTGGCGATGGCGATGTGGGGAGTGGGCCTGATGGTCGCGCCGATCATGGGCCCGACGGTGGGCGGCTGGATCACCGACAACTGGAACTGGCGCTGGAATTTCTATATCAACGTGCCGATCGGCATCGCCGCGGGGCTGATGGTCTGGACTTTCGTCCACGATCCGCCGTACCTGCGCAAGCTCAAGGGCAAGGGCCGCGCCGACTACCTGGGAATCCTGTGCCTGGTGCTTTCGCTGGGCCTCGGCGAGATCGTGATGGACCGCGGCGATCGCGCCGACTGGTTTCAGAGCGCCTGGGTCGTCTACTTCTCCGCAATCGCGCTAAGCGCCTTTGTCGTGTTGATCGTGCACGAATGGCGCACGCCCAATCCGATTCTCCAGGTCAAGCTGATCACCAACCGCTCCTTCGCGGTTCCGACCGCGCTGCTCATCATCCTGACCTTCACCGCGTACGGGATGCAGATTCTCAACCCGGTCTTCCTGCAGGAGTTGCTCGGCTACACCGCGTGGAAGGCGGGGCTCGCGATGGCGCCGCGCGGGATGGGCGTGATGGCGGCGATGTTCCTGCTCGGCGCGATCGCGCGCAAGGGTTTCGACACGCGCAAGCTGGTCTTTCTCGGCTACATCCTGATTGCGGTCGCGCAATGGCAGCTCTCGACGCTCGATCTCACGATGAGCATCTCGAACTTCGTCTGGCCCACGGTGATCCAGGGAATCGGGATGGGCCTGATTTTCCCGACCCTGGCGGGCGCGGCGCTGAGCTCGGTCAGCCGCGAGAACATGGGCTATGCGGCGAGCTTCTTCTCGATGGTGCGCAACATCGGCGCGTCGATCGGGACCTCGACTCTGACCACCTATCTGACCCACCTCGAACAGACTCGCCAAAGCTACCTGGTAAACCATCTCACGGTCTTCGACGCCTGGCGTCTCGGTGCGACGGGACCGCGCATGCCGGGCGCGATGCATTTCGACTATATGCATTCGCTCGTCACCGGCCAGAAGCAGGGCCTCGCCATGATCTATAGCCAGGTACAGCGTCAGGCGATGATGCTTTCGCTTAACGATATCTATCGATCGCTGTGCTACCTGATGGGCGTCGCGCTCATCATCGCCCTCTTCCTGCCGCGAATCCGCCCCCAGGGCGGGAGCGCCGCCGCTGCGCATTGAACGCAGGATTCCGAAGGACCGGTCGCGTTGGAGCCTTCATGGCTCTGCCCGTTCTCGCGGTGGCGAGGCCTGGGTACTTCGGGTTCAGGCGGGACGCGAGACCTCGCGACCGGCAAGCCTTTTCCACACCGGCGGCGCCTTCGGTATTGCCCGCGTTACGCGAATGCTCTAGCGTGACTTCGTGACCGCCAAGTCTGGAACTTCGCCGCGTGCAGCGGCGCATGGCCATCGCCACTGAGGCTGCGCGTCACGCCTTTCGCCGCCTGGCGAACCCTGTGAGCAGAACGCCCGGAGAGTTCCAATTAATCCAGCGGCTGCTTGGGCATCTCGGCCCGAGCCGCCGCGCAATCCTCGGTCCCGGCGACGATTGTGCGATCCTGCCCCCGGTTCGCACGCGCCAGCTCTTCACCATCGATTCGCTGGTCGAGGATGTGCACTTCAGGGTCGCGTGGACCACTCCTGAAGCGCTCGGCGCGCGGGCGCTGACGGTCAACCTCAGCGATATCGCGGCGATGGGCGGAAAGCCGACCGCATGCGTGGTCAATCTCGCGGTGCGCGAGGGGCTCGGCGTGCGATTTTTCGAGCGGCTGTACGCGGGGCTGGGCAGCGCCGCGCGTCGAGCCCAGGTCGAGGTGGTTGGCGGCAACGTCACCCGCGCGAAAGAGCTGACCGTCACGATCGCACTGCTCGGCGAGGTTCCCGGCGGTGCGCTCAGGCGCGACGCCGCGCGTCCGGGCGACGCGATCTACGTAACCGGCACGTTGGGCGACGCGGCGGCTGGACTGCGTATCCTGTCGGGGCGCCTTCGCGCGCGCGGCGCCGCGCGCAAGTTCCTGGTCGATCGCTTTCTGCAGCCTGCCGCGCGTATCGCGGCCGGATTGCGCCTGGCCCGGATCAAACCCGCGCCCGCCGCGATCGATTTAAGCGACGGGCTGTGGCAGGACCTCGGCCATCTTCTCGAGCGGAGCCGCGTCGGCGCCGAGATCGACGCCGCCGCGCTGCCGCTTTCTCAAGCCTACCGCGCGGTGCTGGGCGGCGATCCGACGCTCGCGCTTGGCGGTGGCGAAGACTACGAATTGCTGTTCTGTCTGCGCGAGCCGCGTGCCGCGGCCGCGCTGACCCGCAGCCTGGGGGTATGCGTGAGCCGTATCGGCCGCGTCACTACTTCCGGCGAAGCAGTGCTGGTAAACGCGGGCCGCGTGGCGGTGCGCGGCGGTGCGCCGGCGCTGGCCGGATGGGACCAGTTGCGCTCGCTACCGGATGGGTAGGCGATCGAAGTATCGGCGATGCTGTTAGTGCTGGTCATCCTTTTGCTCGGAGCGAGTGCGCTGCTCGCCGCCTCGGAAACCGCGCTTTTCGCGCTGGCGCGAATGCAGCACACCCGCGCGCGCCTGGGCGAGGCGGCGGCCAAGGCCGTCGATTCATTGCTGCGCCGCCCGCTCGAATCGCTGCTCGTGATAATCGGGTTCAACGAGGCGATTAACATCTTCGCCGAATGTCTGGCGACAACTTTTCTCCTGGCCTGGCTTGGGCCGCCGGGAGGATGGATTTCGGTGCCGGTGATGTTCGTGCTGGTGCTGCTGGTCAGCGACATCGCGCCCAAGACCTTCGCCCTCGGCTTTCCCGCCGCGGTGGCGCGGCTGACCGCACCGCCGCTGGCCTCGGCCGCGCTGACCCTCCATCCGCTGGCGCGGCTGTTGGTGCCCGAGGAGCCGACGCCCACCGCGCCGCTTTCGGAAAGCGAGTTCAAGGCGCTGCTGGTGGCGAGCGAACGGTTCGGCCAGGTGGCGCCCGCCGAGCGCGAGCTGATTGACAAGGTCTTTGCCTTCGGTTCGCGGCGGGTCTCCGAGATCATGACGCCGCGCGAGCGCATCTTCTCGCTCGACCTCGACACCCCCGCCGAACGCATCATCGCCGAAGTCGCTCACGGCCATTTCTCGCGCGTCCCCGTTTACCGCGGCAATCTCAACAATATCGTCGGGGTGCTGCGGGCCAAGGATTTGATCGCGCGGCGCCTGGAGTCCATGCCGCCGCGCCTGGAGCGGCTGGTCCGCGAAGCCTACTTCGTGCCGCCGGGCAAGACGCTCGGCGAATTGTTCGAGGAGATGCGTCAGCGCCGCCTCCAGCTCGCGTTCGTGGTCGACGAATACGGCCAGCTTCTCGGACTGGTCACGCTCGAAGACCTGCTCGAAGAGCTGTTCGGCGAACTGCGCGACGAATTCGAGCTCGAAGGCCCCGACCTCGCTCCAGCCGGCGAGCAGGCATGGATCGCCTCCGGGACGATCGGCCTCGCGCGCCTGACAGAGGCGCTCGACGGCGGCAATGCCTTTGCCCCGCGCGGCCACGAACGCACCCTCAGCTCGCTGGTGCTGCGCCGGCTCGGCCGCGTTCCGCAGCCAGGCGAGCAACTGCGGCTGGGCGCGTTCGAGGCGAAAGTCGAGAAAGTGCGCGGCGCGACGATCGAGCAGGTGAGGCTCACGCGATGGAGCTAGGCGTGCTCATCGCCGCGATCGCGGCGTGTATTCTGGTGCAGGCTTTCTTCGCCGCCAGCGAAATCGCGATGGTGGTGACCGACGAGACTAAGCTCGCGGCCGCCAATGCGCGCGACCAGCGCGAAACTCCGTTGCTGCTCGCGCTGCTGCGCCGCCGTGAGCGGGTGCTGGCGCTCACGCTCACCGGGGCCAACCTGGCGACGGTTATCGCCGCCAGCGTGCTCACCGTGTTCATGCATCAGTTCGGACCCCACTATTCCTATCTCGCGCCCTTCATCCTGGCCCCGCTGACGCTGCTGATCGGCGAATCGTTGCCCAAACTCCTGACCTTCCGCCGTCCGATCAGTTTCGCACGGATCGCCGCGACCCCGCTGCGCGCTCTCGAAGCCGCCTTCTGGCCGATGCTCCAGATCGAAACCGTGGTCAGCCGATGGCTCAGACGGCTCGCCGGCGTGCCCTCTGACATGCAGAGCGTGTTCATCACGCGCGAAGACCTCGCCCTGATGATTCGCTCGCTTGCCGATCAGCCGCAGCCTTCGATCGCGGATGCGATCCTGCCGGCCGAGCGCCAGATGATCAGCCGCATCTTCCGCTTCAGGAACGCCGAAGCGCGCCAGGCGATGGTGCCGCTGGTGCGGGTCGAGGCGGCCGCGCTCGAAACCACGCTCGCGGAAGCCGCCGAAATCGCGCGGCGCTCCGGCTTCAGCCGGATCCCGGTCTTCGAAAAGCGTATCGTCAACATCGTGGGGCTGCTCCACGTCTTCGATCTCCTCGAAGCGCCCGACCTGAGCCGTCCGGTCAGCGAAGTGATGCGCCAGGTGGCATACTATGCCGAATCCACGCCGCTGGACCAGATGCTGCTCACCTTCCAGCGCACCGGACAGAACCTGGCCGTCATCGTCGACGAGTACGGCGGCGCGGCGGGGATTCTTACGCTCGAGGACCTGCTCGAGGAGATCGTGGGCGAGATCGAAGAGGAGCACGCGCCGGGCGAGGAACTGGTGCGCGTGATAAGTCCGCGCGCGCTCAGCGCGTCGGCGCGCGCGACCGTGACCGAACTCAACGAGCGCTTCCGACTGCGACTGCCGGAAAGCGCCGAGTATGCTACGATCGGCGGGCTCGTGGTCGAACGTCTTGGTCATATTCCCCGGCCCGGCGAACAGCTCAAGGCAGGCGAAGCGACGCTCACGGTGGTGCGCGCCGACGCGCGCGCGGTGCGCGAAATTCTGATCACGCCCGCCCGGCCACTGTATGCCGAGCAGGCGCGCCGGCGCTAACCGGGGAATGCGGCCGGCCCGAGAGCAATTACGATGACCGAGGAGCGCTTGCGCCGGCTGCTGGAGCAGGTCGCGGCGGGAAGGCTTGACGCCGCAGCGGCGCTCGAACGCCTGCGCCATATGCCCTTCGAGGATCTCGGCTTCGCCAAGGTCGATCAGCATCGCGCGCTGCGCCGCGGAGTACCCGAGGTGATTTTTGGCGAGGGCAAGAGCGCCGCGCAAATCGCGGCGATCGGCGCGCGCGTTGTCGAGGGGGGCGCCAACCTGGTGGTCACGCGGCTCGACCCGAAAAAGGCGCGTGAGTTGCGCCGCCGCCTCCGCGGCCTCGTGTATCATCCCGAAGCCCGCCTCGGCGTGATCGTCAAGCGCAGGCCCGCGCAGCGCGGGCAGGGAATCGTGATGGTGATTTGCGCCGGAACCTCGGACCTTGCGGTGGCCGAAGAGGCGGCGCTCTGCGCCGAGCTCTTCGGCAATGCGGTCGAGCGGCTCTATGACGTCGGCGTCGCCGGCATCCATCGTCTGACCGCCAACCTCGAGCGCGTGCACGCATCGGCAGTGCTGATCGTGGCCGCCGGAATGGAAGGGGCGCTGCCCTCAGTGGTGGCGGGATTGACCGACAAGCCGGTGATCGCGGTGCCTACCAGCGTCGGCTATGGCGCCGCGTTCGGCGGCGTGGCGGCGCTGCTCGGAATGCTCAATTCGTGTGCGAGCGGAGTCACCGTGGTCAATATCGACAACGGTTTCGGTGCCGCCTTCGCCGCCACTCTCATCAATCGCGTCGGGATCGCCCGGGAGCGGACGTGAGCGGAAAGTCGAACAAATCGATCACCTCGGGGCGCACGCGCCGGGCGCTCAAGATGGGCGGACTGGCCTCGCAAGTCGGCACCAGCTACCTGTGGACGTCGCTGCGCAAGCCCTTCCTCGACGCCGCCAGCCACGAGCGCGAACTGCTCGCCACGCACATCCGCAACGCCCGGCGCATCGTCGAAAGCTCCACCCAACTGCGCGGCGCGTTCATGAAGCTGGTGCAGATGCTCTCGATGCGGGAGGATCTGCTGCCGCTCGAGGCGATCGATCTGCTCAAGACCACGCGCGACGGCGTGCCGCCGATGGACTACCCGCTGATCGCGCAGCAGATCCGCCGCGAACTCGGCAAACGCCCGGAACAGCTCTTCGCGAATTTCGAGCCGCGGGCTTTCGCCGCAGCCTCGCTCGGCCAGGTCCATCGCGCGCGGCTGAAAAACGGCGAGGAAGTCGCGGTCAAGGTGCAGTATCCGGGCATCGACGCGACCGTGCGTCAGGATCTCGGCAATCTCAAGCTTCTGCTGCGCACCCTGCAGGCGATCGCGGGCGACCTGATGCGCCAAAAGATCGAAACCCGCACGGTCTATCGCGAACTGGAGGAGCGGCTGGTTGAGGAGCTCGACTACCGGATCGAGGCGCGCAACACCACGGAATTCCATGCGCTCTACGCCGACGATCCCGAAACGGTCATCCCGCGCGTGATCGACGACTTGAGTTCCCGCCGCGTGCTCACGATCACCTACCTCGACGGCTACCGGCTCTCCGACCTGATGAACCCGGCGGCCGACCTGGCGCTGCGCAAATGGGTCACGCGCAAATACTACGAGCTGGTCTGGCGCCAGCTGCTCGAATTCGGCGTGCTCCACACAGACCCGCATCCCGGCAACTACCTGGTGACGCATCATCCGCACATCTGCGTGCTCGACTTCGGATCGATTCGCCACTATCCCGAAGCGGTTCGCCGCGCCAATCTTCAGTTCGCGCGCGCGCTGGTCGAGCGCAACGACCGCGCGCTCGGGCTGGCGCTGGTCAAGCTCGGCTACCTCGACCGCGCGCAGAAGCCGGGCCCGATGATCGAAGCCGTTCACCTGCTGTTCGAGCCGGTGCTGGAGGACCGCCTCTACGGGCCCGAGGAGTACGACCTGGTCGGGAAACTCGCCCAGGTGGGCGAAATCGCCTTCAAGTACAAGCTCTACAAATCGCCCGCGCACGGAGTGTTTACCGTGCGCGCGCTGGTCGGACTCGACGGCATAATGCGCGGGCTCGGCGTGCGCGCCAACTATCACGACCTGTTCCGGGACTGCGTGACGAAAATACCGGCATGAGCACGGCAACCATGCGCAAGCCCCCGCGAGCGCATCGCGCGCCTGCGCCGCCGCCGCTCGACGCGCTCGAACGCCATCGCGACCATCATTTCCGCCGCGTCCGCCATCGGAGCCTACGCGGCGAGCGCGCGGCCCTCGGCTTCATCGAGGAGGTCGGATTTTGCGCGGCGTTCACGGCGGGCCTGGGCGTGCCGTGCCTGCGGGAAGCGATCGAGGGAATGCGCGAGCCGCCGCTGCCCGAACATATCCAGCACGACCACGCGATCATGATGACCTGGAGCATCAAGGATACGCTGCCGGCCAAAAGACTTGTTTACTATGGCAAGGTGATGGCCGGGCGGCCGGGCTTCATCGCGCGCGCCTTTCTCCCCGCCTTCCTCCGACTGCGCGCCGAGCCGCGCGGCTACCGCGCGCTTTACGAGCGCGGGATGCTCTCGCACTGCGCGAAGCTGGTGATGGACGCGCTTGCGCGCCGCGGCCCCGCCGAGACCCGGGCGCTCAAGCTGGGCTCCGGGCACGCGCCGCCGAAAATGCGCGGAGAGTTCGATCGTGCGATGAAGGAGCTGCAGGAGAAATTTCTCGCGCTCAAGGTCGAAGAGCGCTACGACCCTTTCACTTACGTGTGGGACACGATGGAGCATCGATGGGGCGAGGCGCTCCGCCAGACGCGCGAACTCTCGCGCAGCGAGGCCGCCTATCTCGTCGTGCGCCGGTATTTCGAGATCGCGGGGTTCGGCGCCGAACGAGCCGTCGCGCGCGTGCTGGCGATCGACCCGGCCCTGGTTGATGGCGCCGCCCGCCGGCTCGAACGCGAGCGGCGCTTAAAACGCGCGCTCCGCGTCGAGGGGCTCGTCGGCGAGCACAGCATCCTGGCCGAACTGACAGCTTGAGGAAAAGAGGACGAACCGATGAAACAGACCGGGAACCGGACGATTCTGATCGCGGCGCTGATCGCGGGGGCGCTCGGCGGCGCGGCTTCGGCGCGGATGTGGCCCGCGGCGGCAGCGGCGGCCGCCGATCAACAGTTGCTGACGAGCATCAGCGCGAAGCAATTCGAAGTGATGGACGAACAGGGCAACGTGCGCGTCAAGCTCAACGTCTCGGGCGAGGGAATGTCGCATCTGGGCCTCTACGATCAGCAGGGGATCGAGCGCGCCGCGCTGGTCGTGACCAAGGAGGGCGCTACGATGCTTGCGCTGTCAGGCGACGAGGGCAAGCCGCGCCTGGCGGTAAATGTCGCGGCCCATGACGGGCCTGCCGCGTTCTCGCTGCTCAACCCCGACGGCAGCAACGCTGCCGAAATGGCGATGGACAAGGACCAGCGCTCGCTCACGCTGTCCGGCGCCAAGGGCGGCGCCCGCGTGCAGCTGCAGACGGCGGGCGGCGAGTCGGCGCTGACGATCTATGACCAGAGCGGCAAGCCGCTCAAGAAAATTCCCTAAGCCGCGCGGGCGGCGACGTCACCATTGTTCGTAGTGAACGGCGCGCCGCTCGTAGCCGGCCCCGCGCAACAGATCGCGAAGTGCGAGCACGCCTATGCCGACGCCGCATACGTAAAACTGACGGCCGCGTTCGGAATCGGCGTCGATCCATCGGCGCTGCGCTTCGGCGATCAGCCGCGCGTAAAGCTCCGCGGCAGGCGCCAGGACGGACGTGAATTTGACTCCTGCCGCCGACCACTCCTCGATCTCGTGGCGATAAAGGAGATGGTCTGAATCGGTCGCCGCGTAGAGCAGGTTGATCGGCGGGGGCGACGGCATGCCGAGGGCGCGGCGGATCATCGGGCGAATCGGCGCGATCGCGGTGCCCTCGGCTATGAATACGCATTCCTGCTCCGGCGCGCGTTCCATCGTGAACGCTCCGAACGGCCCCGTGAATTGAAGTTCGTCGCCGGCCTTGCGCTCGAACAGGTAGCGCACGCCGACACCGCCCGGCACCCGGTTGAAGCAAATTTCGATCGCACCGGTATCTTCCGGGCTCGAAGCAAGAGTATACGGCCGCACGCGCGTTTCGTTTTCTAGCGCGAGCGAGATCGAGATGAACTGGCCGGGGATGAAGGCGAGCCGCCCGCCGTTGACGAGACTCAGGAACAGCGACCGCGTGTCGGAGTTGTGATCGTGTACCCGCTCGACGCGCGCGCGGTAAACCTGCCGCCGCGGCGGCGAAGCGGCGGGCGTCCCCGGCTCACTCATCGCGGTACAAGTCTCCAGACGAGCCGGCGAGGGCGTTCCGTTCACGGCTCGGGCTTTGGCGCACTCTCACTTACCTGGTTAATGGTGTAGCGGGGAACCATGACTACGATTTCGGTGTCGGGATCCTCGATCACCGCCTGGCACGCCAGGCGCGAGGTCGGCGTCAGCCCCGGCGCCTTATCGAGCAGGTCTTCCTCCTGCTCGGAGGACTCCGAGAGCTTGTTGAATCCCGATTTGACGATCACGTGACAAGTGGTGCAGGCGCAATTACCTCCGCAGGCATGCTCCAGGTGGATATGATGGCCTAACAGGACGTCGAGGATCGAGCCGGGTCTGCCGTCATGATAGAACGGTGCCTCGGCAGGGTTGAATTCAATAACCCGCTCGGGCTCGCCGCTTTCGTAGATAACGCGAATCCTGGCCATCTCTTTCCAGTGGATCAGTTTTGAGGACGCTTTGCGAGGGCTGTCTCTGCCATACTTGCAGATTCGCCGGATTTTCGCCACCATGGATCGCGCCGCCAACGAAAGTTCCGATGGAGGTAGATGAATTGATGGCCACGCTCACAAAACGGCAGAAGCAACTCGTCGATTTCCTAGAGAACTATATCACCGAGCACGGCTACGCGCCGACACTGAGCGAGGTCGGACAGTACTTCGGACTATCCTCGCTGGCCACGGTGCACAAGCATCTACATAACCTCGAACAAAAGGGCTTCATCAGGCGCGTACACAATCACAGCCGCGCGCTCGAAGTCACGGTCGAAAGCAAGCGGCCAGCGGCGCACGAGCTGAAACTTGTCGGCACCGTCGCCGCCGGCGTGCCGATCGAAGCCGTCGAAAGCAATGACACTATCGCGGTGCCCGAGGAGTTCGTGCGGCGGGACAACACATTCTGTCTGCGCGTCAAAGGCGAGTCGATGATCGACGAGGGCATTCGCGACGGCGACTACATCATCGTCGAGGGACGCGACGCGGCTACACCGGGCGAAACCGTGGTCGCGCTTATCGGCGATGAAGCCACGGTCAAGAAATACTTCCCTGAAAACGGCGGCAAGGTCCGCCTGCAGCCGGCCAACGCCAGCATGGATCCAATTTTCGTCAGCGAAGACAACCTGAGGATTCGCGGCGTGGTGGTCGGGCTGATGCGTCACTACCGGTAGGACGAATAGGCGATCCCCCTTTTAACCGCCGACTCCGCCGCCGCGCTTTTCAGGGGACGCTGGCGTCTTCACGAAACGAATCACAAGAGCACGACCACCCGGCCGTCAGTGGCGACGGCCGCTTTCCGCGGTAACGCGGGAGGCGGCTGAATCGCAGGGGGTCTGGGTGTGTGCTTGCCCGCTCTGCCGCCGCGGCCGAAGATCCGTTTGTCCACCTTTTTAGCCCGCTGCTCGGTGATGAACGGGGCGGGCGGCATACGCACAACGAAGCACCGGGCCGCGGCCCGGCGTCGAGGTGACTTCGAGCTTGGGCGCCCAGCGCCCGGACATTGCGATGCACCACGGCGAGGCCCAGGCCAAGTCCGCGATACTTGCGCGCGCTGGTCCGCGATAGCTGCGTGAACGGCTCGGCTGCCTGTTTGATCAGCGCCGGGCTCATCCCCATCCCCGTATCGCTGACCTCGAGCACGAGGCCGGGCTCCGCGTCACGGGCGGGCGCGCCGCTTATACGGACGGTGACGCTCCCATGGTCGGTGAACTTGATCGCGTTGAGGACCAGGTTGGAAAGAATCGAGCGCAGCGGCCGGCGCGCGAGATGAATTGTCGGCGGTGCATCCTCGAGGTCGATCTTGAGACTGACATCCTTGCCGCCCCTGGCCGCTTCGATCGCCGGGGCAAGGTCGCTCACCAGATTGCTTACAAGGACGTATTCCTGCACCCGGCCGGTAACTCCGGCCTCCGACATCACGAACTCCATGATGTTGTCGACGGTCTGGGAGAGGTCGTGCATGTTGCTGTTCATCCGGTCCAGCATCGATCGCGGCTCGGCATCGAGCCTTTCAGCCCATTCGTCGCGCAGGATATCGAGATAGCCGTGCAGCACCTGCAACGGCGTGCGCAATTCGTGCGCGAGGTTGGCCAGCGCCTCTACCCGCATTCCTTCGGCCCATTGTCTGATCCGTCCCTTGGATTCGACCACGCCGTCGCCCTTCGATCCCGAATCATCGGATAGAGTTCGATTTGCCATGAGCGTCCCTTCTTTGCCCTTACGACGCGGACCACGAGGCCTGGCAGCGAAGCGTGGGCGAATTCATGCTTCGCAAGCTAGCCGATGCGAAGGGAGTGCCAAATCGGGAAACCGCCTGCACGCGAGCGGAAGAGTGCCTATTTCTGCAGGAAAAAGTGCTTAGAAGATGGCCCGCCGAGGCCGCTCAGCAGCAACGGTTCGGCCCTTTTTTGCTCTGCGCGAGAGCCTGCTTGACGAGGCGCACGCGATCGCGCCGCGACGAAGCATTGGCGCCGACGCCATTGAGGTGGCGCAACTCGGCGACGACAGGCGCGGCGGCGCTTTCAAGCGCCCGAACGATCCGCTTCGTTCGTGACCGCAGCCAATCGACGTAGCCTGCCGCAGCGCCGCAAGACTGGTTCATCGCAATGCCAATCCTAATCCGAATCGCGCCGGGGTCCAACGGACGAACCGCGCATCGATCATGGTAGGTTAACGCCGCCGCGCTGGCAGCGTTCGCTGTCGGTTGCTATCAAGATAGGTCATGGCTTCCCAACCGCTTCGCGTCGCACTCGTGCAGATGAGTTGCGAGACCGAGCCGCCGCGCAATCTGGAAAAGGCGCTGGTCCGGATCGAAGAGGCCGCTGCGCGCGGCGCCAAGGTCGTCTGCCTGCAGGAACTGTTTCGCTCGCGCTATTTCTGCCAGTCGGAAGAGGCACGATACTTCGACCTCGCAGAGCCGATCCCCGGGCCGACCACCGAAGCGCTTAGCGCGGCGGCCGCAGCGCGCAAGGTCGTCGTGGTCGGTTCGATCTTCGAGCGCCGCGCCGAAGGCATCTACCATAACACGGCGGTGGCGATTGATGCCGACGGACGGCTCGCCGGTTGCTACCGCAAGATGCATATTCCGGACGACCCGCACTATTACGAGAAATTCTATTTCACCCCGGGCGATCTCGACTTCACCGCTCATCGCACCGCCCATGGGACGATCGGCGCGTTGGTGTGCTGGGACCAATGGTTTCCCGAGGCGGCGCGCCTGGTCGCGCTGGCGGGCGCGCAGATCGTTTTCTATCCGACGGCGATCGGATGGGAACGCGGGGAAGTTGAGCGGGTGCGCCGCCGCCAGCTGGAGGCATGGGAAACGGTCCAGCGCGGGCACGCTATTGCCAACGGGATGTTCGTCGCTGTGGCCAACCGGGTGGGCGTCGAGGACAGCCTCGAGTTCTGGGGCAGCTCATTCGTGGTCGATCCGTTCGGCGAGGTGATAGCGCGCGCCGGCGCGGGCGAGGAGATTCTTATCGCCGACTGCGACCTCGCGCTTATCGAAGAAACCCGGCGCAACTGGCCCTTCCTGCGCGACCGGCGTATCGACGCCTACGGCGACCTGCTGCGCCGCTTCCGCTCTTGATTCCCCGGAAGGCTCGGATGACGACCGTCTCGCATGCAAGCGTAAACCGGTGACGCCGCCGCCTTCACCCGAATCGCCGCAGCTCCCGGCATCGTACCGGATGCCGGCCGAATGGGCGCCGCATCTGGCGACCTACCTGGTATGGCCGCACAACCGCGACACCTGGCCCGGTAAATTCGACGCAATACCGCCGCTCTTTGGTCAGATGGCGGCGACGATCGCAGAATTCGAGCCGCTGCGTTTGCTGGTCGCCAGTGACACGATGGCCGAGGAGGCTCGCGCAGCAATCGTCGCCGCGGCAGGCGAGTCGGCGCGGCTCGATCGCATCGCGTTCACAACCGTCGCTACGAACGATTCGTGGATTCGCGACCACGGACCGATCTTCGTTAATCGCGACGCGCCGGCCGGCGATGCTCCCGCGCAGGTCGCGTTGGATTTCGGCTTCAATTCATGGGGCGAAAAATACGGCGCCTACGACCTCGACGACGCGGTGCCGCGCCGGCTCGGCGAGCGATGGGACTTCGAAGTAATCGTACCGCCGATGATACTCGAGGGCGGCTCGATCGACGTTGACGGCGCAGGCACGCTCCTCACCACGGAGTCGTGCCTGCTGAATCCCAATCGCAACCCGGCGCTCGACCGCGCCGAGATCGAGCGGCGGCTCAAGTACTGGCTCGGCGTGACCAGCGTGCTCTGGCTCGGAGACGGAATCGCGGGCGACGACACCGACGGCCACGTCGACGACCTGGCGCGGTTCGTCGCTCCCGCGACGGTGGTGACCGTGGTCGAAGACGACCCGCGCGACGAAAATTACCGCGTGCTCGCCGACAACCTGAAGCGGCTGAAAGCGATGCGCGACGCCGCGGGGCGCGCGCTCACGATCGAGAAGCTGCCGATGCCGCCCGCGCTGTTTCATGAAGGCACCCGGGTACCGGCGTCGTATGCGAACTTCTATATCCTCAATGGCGGCGTGATTGTGCCGACATTCGATTGCGCGCAGGACGCGGTGGCAATCGCGACGCTCGGTCGGCTGTTTCCCGGACGCCGCGTCGTCGGCATCCCGTCGCGGGACCTGGTCTGGGGCCTCGGCGCGATTCACTGTCTGACGCAGCAGCATCCCCAACCTCCCGCCGACAGAGCCTGAGGCGGCCGCTATTATGAAGCGCCGCAGCGCCGCTTAGGGAAACAAGCTCGGCGGCGCGTCCTTGCGCAGGATCGGAACTCCCGCGATATGCGCGGCGGGCGAATCGGCGCGGGCAAAAAGCGCCGCGACCGGGTCGCGATAGATCATGCGCCATCGCGCCTCCCCGCTCATGAAGCGCGCCGCCGCCGAATCCGACGGCATGACCACGTAGTCGGTCGGATACGCGGCGAGCATGGCGGCGGCGCGCGCGCCGCCCCGAATGAAATCGAGGTACTCGCGCTGGACGCGCGGCGGATAGACCATCTCGAAGCGGCTGTCGATGAAGACGCGGGATCCCGCCGGCGCGTGCCAGATGAGGTAGCCGCCCCAGGCGTAGTCGCCGAGGATGTTACCGGCAAGCGCGTGCGCGGCCATGAAGCTGGCCGCTCCCACCGGACATGGCTCGGCCGAGGGCGGCGCGGCCGAGAAGAGGCCCCCGCGCAGCGCGAGCAGCGCCGCCATGAGCGACACGGCGGCCTGGAGCGTCCATCCCATCTTCGGGGGCCTCGGCGGCGGCCCAGGCGCCGC